>JADGNO010000078.1 GCA_017883405.1 Occallatibacter sp.
GCTTGGTCGGCCTGTGAGATAAACCGGGAGACGATCGCAATGGAGTTGGAGCGCGGCCGTAACGCCACCGGCAGCCTAGTCCAAAACCTCCGCGCGGGGTTCGTACCACCTGAACCATCCAACCCGGTGGTCTAGGCAAGGTTCACACTGTGGAATGGTTGGACCGCCAGTTCCCCTTTGTAAGGTGCTTCCCGTTTTGTAAGGTAAAAGGGGTGTACAGGGCGTACCTAGCCGCACGGGGCGCACGCGGCGCACATCTCAATGCGACACATAATTGATTTGTTTTGTTGTGTATGGAAGTAGAATCAATGATATGAGTTGTAAGCTGGCGGAGAGAGGGGGATTCCCCTCTTGCAGTTCGGCGTGTGAATGCGCCGCACTCCCAATCTCGATCGCCCGAATCAGCAATAGCCTGATTTCCTGGCCAGTAAATCCGCTTTCCCACTTCTTCCGCTTGCCCGCGGCGGTTTGAAACTCTCCAATGACCAAAGGAAAGACGGCGCTCAGCGGGCAGAGATCGAGGTTAGGTGCAAATAGAAAGCAATTCTTGTAAGCAAAAAGCGCGGCATTCCTGAACATTGCCAGCGCTTTCTTCAAGAGGACATAGGTCTGACCGAGTAGCCGGGATACAAGCAACTTGGTGCATGTTTGAACCCGGATTCGGTACGTTTGTGTGCAGCGCCATGCAGTCGAGATTGTTTCTGTATCTCTTGCATATAAATAGGTTATGCAAACAGTTGCGCGTGGGTGCAGCAAACTGCAAAACACCAGAAATCAAACTTAAAATCCGCAGGCCGCAAGGCCGTGGGGGGTCAAGTCCTCCTCCGGGCACCAAGAACTCAATATTCTCTTATGGCATTTTTGTAGGCTGTTAGTCTGGTTCCTGCTGGACAGTTCTGGGGTTCCAGCAAGTGAGCCTCGCGCGCCCCAGCACGACGCGCTGCGAGAGGCAATAACGGCAGTGCTCGTCACCTGCCGCCAAAATAATATTCAGCAAGGCCGATCAAGGGGGAACATTGGCATTCTTCAGCGCATTCCCTGAAGTCTCCCGCGTGCGGTCGTTCCGTGCATTCGGAATTCCGGTTGCGCCTGTTCGGCAGGCAACTCGCGGTCTTGCATGCTTGTTCATCTGTGCCGTTGCATCGTTATTTCCCGCCGCTGCGCAGGAAGCCCGCTGGTATCAACTTAGCGAGCAGGTCCTTCAACTCCGCGAACAGGGAAAGGCCGCAGATGCGACTCCCCTGGCTCAGGAAGCGGTGCGCGTCGCTGCCGCAACTTACGGCGCGGAGAATCCCCATGTCGGTTTGTCACTGAACGAGTTGGGACTCCTCCAGAAGGATCAGGAAAAATTCGCCGACGCAGAAACGTCCTTTCGACACTCACTGAGCATCAACGAAAAGGCATACGGCGAAGATAACGGCAACACAGCCTCGGTCATAAACAACCTTGCGGATCTCTATCGGATCGAAGGCAAGTACGGCGATGCCGAGAAACTGTTCCAGCAGGCCCTGTCGATCCATGAAAAGCTGCTTGGCCCCAACGATCCTGAGGTCGCTGTGAATGCAAGCAACCTGGCTGTGGTCTATGTAGCCGAAGGAAAGTATGCTGACGCCGAGCCCCTCTATCGTCGCGTTATCGCCATCGATCAAAAGGCGCTGGGTGCGCAGGACAGCGGCCTGGCTACCGACTTCAGCAACCTCGCCGACCTTTATGAAAAGCAAGGAAAGTATGCCGACGCCGAACCATTCTTTCTCCAGGCCCTCTCCATCAATCTCAAAGCGCACGGCAAAGATCATCCTGTCGTCGCAACAGATCTCACCAACCTCGCAGAGGTGTATGTAGAACAGGGAAAATACTCCGGCGCCGAACCGATCTTCCTCAGAGCACTCGCAATTGACCAGCAATCGCTCGGCCCGAATACATCTACAGTCGCCTGGATACTCGAGGGCCTGGCGGCTCTCTACCGTCAAGAGAGCCGGTATGCAGAGGCCGAGCCTCTCTTCCAACGCTCACTCACAATTCGCGAAAGAGTCCTCGGACCGAACCACCCCGATGTGGCTTCGACGTTGGACAACCTTGGAGGGCTGTACGCCGAAGAGGGAAAATACGCGCCCGCTGAATCTTTCTATCGCCGCGCCATCGACATTCGCCAGAAGAGTCTTGGACCCTCTCATCCCCTGGTGGCATTGAGCCTGAGTAATCTAGCACTCATGTATAAGCAGCAGGGCAAGTGGGGCGAAGCAGAGGCGCTTTACCGGCAAGCCATGACCATTGACCTGAAATCGCTCGGGCCGGATAATCCGCGCGTCGCAGTAGTGTTAAACAACGTTGCGAACCTATACGCGGACGAAGGAAAACTCTCCGAGGCCGAGCGTTTGTTGCGGGGGGCGGTTGCGATTGACGAGAAAGCCTACGGCCCAAGTCACCCAGTCACTGCGCAGAACCTCAACAATCTGGCCGAAGTATTTGAGGACGAAGGCAAGCCTGCCGACGCGGAGCCACTTCTCCAGCGCTCGCTCGCCATCCAGGAAAAGTCGCTCGGTCCAAATCATCCCGAAGTTGCGGGAGTCCTCGTCGGTCTCGCATCGGCCTATAAAGATGAAGGCAAATATTCTGACGCCGAACCGTTGTTCAAGCGTGCGCTGGCAATTTACGAAGGCACACTCGGCCCGGACCATCCCAATACCGGCGAAGCTCAAATGAATCTGGCTGTTTTCTACTATGGCTGGGACAAGCCTGATCTCGCGGGTCCATTCTTCGACAAGCGCCTCGGAAATCTGATGGATCAATTCAGATCCAATGCCACGTACATGAGCGAGAAGGACAGGCTCATCTTCCTTGGAACCATCCCCGGCGCATTCCCGCTCTTCTTCAGTTTTGCGCTCAAGTATCACGACCGCGATCCCGCCCTTGCAGGCAAGGTGTATGACGTTCTGCTGCAGGAGAAAGGCTTCATCGCAGCCAGCGCCGCCGCACTGCGCGCAAAGATTCTGGCCAGTGGCGACCAGGATACGCTCGCGCTGCTCAACAAGCTCACTGCTGACAAAACGCAACTGGCGGGGCTCGTCTCGTCCGCGCAGGGCGATCCGGCCGACCGGCGCAAGCGAATCGCGCAACTCGCGCAGGAGACAAATCAGCTTGAGCAGGAGATCGTAAAGCGCTCCTCGGCATTGGCAGAGGAGAAGACGCTCTCGGTGGTCACGTGGCGTGATGTTCAAAAGGCGCTCAAGCCGGGAGAAGCAGCCGTCGAAGTTGCCCGCTTCCCATTTCACAATGGAAAGAGCTTCACCAGCACCATCTACTACATTGCGCTTGTTGTCACTCCCGAATCAAAGAATCCAGATTTCATCCTGCTGGGCGATACGCAAAAACTGGAGTCGGCTCCAATCACCGACTACCGCGCGCACGTTGGTCAAACGCGCGGATTCTCCGCGGAGCCAACTCCAGGGGAATCGCAAACGACGGCCTCAGTCGCCGGCAACACCAGCGCAGCCTATCAAGCTTTCTGGAAACCACTTGAGCCTTCGCTTGGAAGCACAAAGCGTGTTTACATTTCTGCTGACGGCGTTCTCAACCAGATTCCAATCGGCCTTCTCGCAGATGCCAGCGGCAAGCTGCTTCTCGAGAAATATCAGTTGCATTACGTTAACAGCACCAAGGACCTTCTTCGTCCCCGGCACAATTCGTCATCAAAGACCGCTGTGCTCCTCGGCAATCCCAAATTTGATTTGACCGAAGCAGAGCAGCGCGCGGCACTCGCCGAACTAAGCGGAGGAAGCCAGCAGCACTCTCCAACTCCGGCTCCGTCAAACCCTTCACTTCAATCCGCACAACGCTCGGTCGACCTCAGCGGCGGCGCTCTCATTCCCCTGCCCGGCACACAGGTTGAGGTCAGCACAATTGAAAGGCTGTTGAAGAACGCATCCTGGCAGGTGACACCGTACACCGGCAATCGCGCGCTCAAAGAGGTAATGGATAAGTTGCGGAGCCCAGGCATTGTCCACGTTGCGACACACGGCTTTTTCCTATCGAATCAGCAGATCGCACAAAAGGCCAAGACATCCGCCGGCCAGCACGCGCCGATCGAGGACCCCATGCTTCGCTCCGGTCTCTTCTTCGCAGGCGCAGATCGCATTCGTTCCGGCACAGCGCCCGCACCTGGTTTCGATGATGGTGTGCTCACTGCATACGAAGCCAGCCAGCTCGATCTCGAGAACACTGAACTTGTTGTACTCAGCGCATGCGAAACGGGTTTGGGCCAGCAAAGCAATAGCGAGGGCGTGTTCGGACTGCGGCGCGGATTGCAGGAAGCCGGTGCGGACGCTGTCATGATGAGCATGTGGCCCGTTCCAGATCGTGAGACGCAGGAGTTGATGGGAACCTTTTATGACAAGTGGCTGGCAGGTCTCGACAAACCTGAGGCTCTCAGGCAGGCGCAACTTCAGGAACGCGAAGTCGTGCGCCAGCGCTACGGCAAGGATCTTCCTTTCTACTGGGGAGCGTTCGTTCTCGTCAGCCGATGAGCGCTCAGCCCGACGCCAGTACCTAACGTTCGTGAATACAACTGGCAGTTAATGCCAACATTTCCTCAGTAGTCGATCCTGAAAAACTCGATTTCAGGCAGATTGAAGTTGAGTATTGCGGGCTTGCGGGCCTTGCAGGGTGAGCAGCCCGTTGCATGTGTTCATCAGGCATAACAGAAAAATGCGCCAAAAAGC
>JADGNO010000079.1 GCA_017883405.1 Occallatibacter sp.
GACGCACACGGCTGGTTTCAGCTACGGCAATGGCAAGACTCCGGCGGATGCCATGTACGGCGAGCTTCACGTGCGGCAATCAAAGAATCTCCAGGAGATGATCGAAAGGCTTGCAAAGATCCCTCTGCTCTATCAGCCGGGCAAGGGCTGGGTCTACAGCATGTCAATGGACATTCAAGGCTACATCGTGGAAAAGCTGTCGGGTCAATCACTGCCCGATTTCATGCGCGACCAGATATTCAAGCCACTGGGCATGAAGGATGCGGGCTTCTACGTGCCCGAGACCAAGCACAATCGCTTTGCCGCGCTCTACGAAAATGGGCCTGAAGGAAGGCTGATTCCGGACACGACCAACGGCAGTGGAATGGGCAACTTTCTGACCCCGCCCTCAATGCCCTCCGGCGGCGGGGGTCTTACTTCAACGGCTGAGGACTATTACCGTTTCGCACAGATGCTGGCCTACGGTGGCGAGCTGAACGGCGCGCGAATTCTGGCGCCGACCACGGTGCATCTGATGACCACAAACCATGTGCCCACCGAGCTGCTCACGGGCGAATACAGCATCGGCCTTCAAATTCTGCGGCCCGGCTTTGGCTACGGGTACAACTGCGCTGTCGTCTACGATCCACCTGAGGCTAATTTGCCTGAAGGGAAAGGCACGTTCTTCTGGGACGGCGCTGCTGGAACATGGTTCTGGGTCGATCCCACCAACGACATCGTATTTGTAGGAATGATTCAGCGGATGCATGGTGGAAGCCCCAATGTTGAGTACTTGAGCCGCAACGTCGTCTACCAGGCGCTTGTGGACTCTTCAAAGTAAGCAAGAGGATCAAATGACCATGCATCGATTTGGAAACATCAGCCGTGAGCTTTTGACCTGCGGCGCGGTTGTGTTCGGCACGCTTTCCGTAGCGGCGCAGCAGTCACCCTCGCAGCCGGCTCATCAGGCGCTCGACATGACAGTCGTGAAGCCTGAGTCGGTGGGCTTCTCGTCTGAACGGCTGGAGCGGCTTCACGCACTGATGCAGCATGCGGTGGACCAGAAACAGATCCCCGGTATCGTCACAATACTGGCGCGGCACGGCAAAATTGTCGATTACCGCACCTACGGCGTGCGCGATATGGCCACTGGTGCGGCGATGACGAAGGACACCATCTTCCGCGATTACTCGATGACCAAGCCCATCACTGGCGTGGCGATGATGATTCTCTACGAGCAGGGCAAGTGGCTGCCGTCGGACCCGATCTCGAAATACATTCCGGAGTTTGCGCACCTGAAGGTCTTCAAGGGTGTGGATGCAGAGGGCAAGATGATTCTTGTCGAGCCGGACCACGCACCCACCATGCGCGAGCTGATGACACACACGACCGGCTTCACGTACGGAATTTTCGGCAACACACCTGTCGATGCAATGTACCGCGACCAGCATGTGCTTGCCGCACGCAACCTGCAGGAGTTGATTGATAAGCTGTCCCAGATTCCGCTGCTCTACCAGCCGGGCAAGGCATGGGTCTACAGCGTGTCGATGGATATTCAGGGCTACATTGTCGAGAAGCTTTCGGGACAGACGCTGCCGGACTTCATGCGCGACCATATCTATCAACCGCTGGGGATGAAAGATGCGGGCTTTTACGTGCCGGCTGAAAAGCGAAACCGCTTTGCCACACTCTACGAAACAACGCCTGAGGGCAACCTGGCTCTCACCAAAGTCGGCAACGGCGGGATGAGCGATGACCTCGCGCCACCCACTATGCCTTCAGGCGGTGGTGGAATGGTGTCGAGTGCAGAGGACTACTATCGCTTTGCGCAGATGCTCGGCAACCGGGGAATATTGAATGGCGTGCGTGTTCTCGCGCCAGACACGGTTCACTTAATGACCTCGAATCATGTGCCTACCAGCCTGCTGACCGGTCAATACGGCATCGGTCTCCAGACCATGCGGCCGGGCTTCGGCTATGGCTACGACGGCGCGGTTGTTTTCGATCCGCCGGAGGCGAACCTGCCGGAGGGCAAAGGTACATTCTTCTGGGACGGACTCGCCGGAACCTGGTTCTGGGTCGATCCCACGAACGATATCGTATTCGTGGGAATGATCCAGCGGATCCGCGGTAAGGATCCGATTGTCGAATATTTGAGCCGGTCGCTGGTCTATGGTGCGCTTATGGATCCGTCGAAGTAAACGAGAGACGCTGGCGTCCGCTACTTGAGCAGGTCGAGCGCCATCGCTGTCATCGCGGTCACGCCTGTGGGGATGGCCGCGGCATACACCGGTGCAAACAGAGCCGAGTGCATGCTGGGCAGCGGAACGCCGGTGTGGTGACTCTCTTCGAGCTTCGCTGGATCGGCCGCGCCCAGCCAATACATAGCAGCGGGAATCTTTCCATCGAGCGAGAACAAGCCCACGTCCTCGCTTCCCATGATCGCGCGCGCCTCGAAAACGCGATCTTTGCCAAGCGCCGCCGAGGCGGACGCGCGCAGGCGCTCGGCCAGTGCCGAATCATTAAGAGTGACAGGCGCGCTCTCGCCCAGGGTTATTGTCGGCATGCGGTTCGCCGGGATGCCGTAGGACTGAGCCAGCCCGTCCGCGGTGCGGCGCACATCGGCGATGATCGCGTCGCGCACTGCGGGAGAATATGTACGCAGGGTCATGCCCATCGTCACTTCGTCGGGAATAATGTTGTTCTTTGTTCCGCCATGAATGGTGCCGAACGAAAGCACAGCCGGTTGCTGCGGATCGATCTGCCGGCTGACGATGGTCTGCGCCACCAACACAAACTCGGCGGCCAGCAAAATGGGATCCTTGCCGGACTGGGGTTGGGAGCCGTGTCCGCCGATGCCGCGCATGGTTACAGTGAGCGTGTTGGCGCCGGCGAGAAGCGGTCCGCCTTTGACGCTGATCGAACCCGTCGGCACGTCATTCGAATCGTGCTCGGCAACTACAAAGTCAGGCCTGCCGAAACGCTCATACAGATGATCCGCAAGCATCGCCGCCGCGCCTTGAATGATTTCTTCAGACGGTTGGCCAATAAGCATCAGTGTCCCATGCCATTGGTTCTTGCGGGCCGCCATCTCGCGTGCCATGCCGAGAAGCACCGTCATGTGGAGGTCGTGGCCGCAGGCATGCATCACGCCGACCTGCTGGCCTTGCGCGTTGGTGCTCTTCACGGTGCTGGCGTAGTCCAGGCCCGTCTTCTCTTCTACCGGCAGCGCATCCATATCGGTACGTATCAGCAGCCGCGGACCAGGGCCATTTTCAAGCAGAGCCACAACGCCAAAAGCTTGCTCGCCGTCCTCATATTTGCCAACATGCTCGGTGACCGTGTAGCCAGCCTTGCGCAATTCGCCAGCGAGAAAAGCCGAGGTTTGCTCTTCGTGCCGCGAGAGCTCTGGGTTGCGGTGCAGATGTTTGTAAGTTTCCGTAAGCGCGGGCAACTGGCGGTCCGCAGAACTGGACAGATCGGAGGGAGTCGCCGGAGTTTGTGCAGCCAAAGGCAAGGCGGCAGCGAGAAGAGCAACACAGAAAGCACGTAATTGCATCGCGAGACATCCTCCAGGCACTTTTCGTTGGACAGCAGACTTATGCGCCAGCCTACCACAGTAAAGCGCTCGGAGACCTGTCTCGCATGGAGCTTCAGTTGCGCGGCAGCAGGGTCCGCCCAAGATTCCTATTGCATTCCCATAGGTCCGGATGTAGAGTGTTCCTATTGGTTCGCAATAGGAGCAGTCTAATGGCCGAAAAAACCGATGTGTGGCAGGGAACGATGACGCTGATGGTGCTCAGAACGCTGGAGGCCATGGGCCCACAGCACGGTTACGGCCTGGCGCGGCGCATCGAACAGACCAGCGGTGACCTGTTGCAATTGAATTACGGCACGATCTACCCGGCGCTGCTCAAGCTTGAGCAGGAGGGCTACATCCGGTCGCGCTGGGGAATCTCAGAAAATAATCGCAAAGCGAAGTTTTACGAGCTGACCAAAGCCGGGCAGCGCCAGGTACGCAAGGCCGCCGCCGATTGGGAGCAGACGACGGAGATTCTAGCTCGGTTTCTTTCCCCGGCCGAGGAGGCGTAATGCGCAGATTGCGTGCACTGTGGATGCGGATCAGCGGACTAATTCACCGCCGGAACAATGAAGATTTTTCTGCCGAACTCGAGTCTCACGTCGCATTGGCCACGGAAGATGGAATCCGTGGGGGTCTGGATCCGGTCGAAGCGCGCAGGCAGGCGCTTGTAAGGCTGGGCGGCGCGGAACAAACGCGGCAGGCTTATCGCGAACGGCGCGGTTTGCCGTGGCTGGAATCGTTGATGCGGGATCTTGTCTACGGATGGCGCACGTTGGGCAAACATCGTGGAACCACCGCTATTGCCGTGCTCTCCATTGGCTTGGGCATTGGCGCCAACGCAACCATTTTCTCCATGGTGAGCCGTTTCGTTCTGCAGCCCGCGCCGGTCGGCGATCCATCAACGCTGATGGCTCTACACATGACACAAGATGGCGATGAATGTTGCAATGAATTTTCGCTGCCTGTTTACAACGATGTCCGCGAGCAAGCGAAATCGTTTTCAGGCGTCGCTGCCTACTACGAACTGCTACCGGCTTCAATCGGTGGATACGGCGAGCCTGAGCGTGTATGGGGTCAGGCGGTAACCACGAATTTTTTCGACGTGACGCAGATTCCCATTTTGCTGGGGCGCGGATTTATTGATGGTGAAAACAGCCAGCAGGCGATCGTGCTGAGCGCGGGCCTGTGGCACCGACGATTCAACAGCGACAGAGAAATCGTGGGCAAGCCCGTGATACTCTCCGGCAGGGCCTTTACGGTGGTTGGGGTCGCTCCATTGGCCTTTCATAGCGTCGACCAAATTCTCAATGCTCAATTCTGGGTGCCGCTCGGCAATGTGAATCAACTGGCGCCTATCCGCAATAATCAGAGTGACCGTGGTTTCCATTGGTTGGCCGCAGTCGGCCGTCTGAGTCCCGGAATCACTCGTTCGCAGGCACAGGCCGAGTTGAACACGCTTGCACAGCGCCTTGCCAAGAGCAATCCAAAGACGGACGAGGGCAGGGGATTTATTTTCGAGCAGGCCGGGACGCTGCCGCCGAGGGAACGTGGAACAGTGCTTGTGTTTCTAGGCGGCCTGACCATAGTGGTGCTTCTGGTTCTATCAATCGCTGGAGGCAATGTGGCGAATCTCTTGTTCGCACAGGCGGCAAGCCGTCAGCGCGACATGGCGGTTCGACTTGCTCTGGGCGCCACGCGCTGGCGGCTGCAACGCCAGTTGCTCTTGGAGAGTCTTTTGCTTGGCCTGGGAGGCGGCTTGCTCGGAGTGATGTTTTCGTTATGGGCCACAAAATCTCTCTCGAGTTTTCATTTACCCGCGCCGATTCCTCTGGATCTGAGCGTTCGTGTCGACTGGCGGGTGTTGCTTTACTCGTTCGTTTTGAGCGGCCTCAGCGGGCTGCTACTGGGCTTGGCGCCGGCTTGGGCCGCGTCACGTCCGTTGCTTGCCAACGCACTCAAAGGCGAAGATGCACTGGCCCGTCCTGGGCGCCGCATTAGCTTACGCAGTTTCCTTGTGGTTGCGCAAATTGCGATGTCCGTGGTGCTGTTGTGCGTTACCGGATTGTTTCTGCGCAGCCTGCAAAGCGCCGCCAGCATCGACATCGGTTTTCATTCGCAAAATCTGCTTCTGATGTCGGTGGATCCACGTGTGCACGGCTACAAGCCGGAAAAGACGGTCGCATTTCTCACCGAGTTGGAGCAACGCGTGGCGGCTCTGCCTGGCGTGCAATCGGCAGTGGTCACAGACATGGCGCCGCTCAGCGGTGGTGCCCGTAGCGACGGATTCAGCGTGGACGGCCACGCCGGAACCAACGCGTCAAGTGCGAACGCAGACCTCTATATGGTTGAGCCGGGTTACTTTGAGACCATGGGCATTCCTCGCATTGCCGGCCGCGATTTCGGCGGCGAAGACGCGGCCGGGCCCAAGACAGCCATTATCAACCGGGCTTTTGTCGATCGCGTGTTTGGAGGCGCAAATCCTATCGGGCATCATGTCTCCGGCGGCGGTACAACATACGAGATCATCGGCGTGGCGGGCAACATCAAGTCCCGCACTCTGGGCGAAGATCTACATCCGGTTCTTTATCGCAGACTTAAACAGAGTATTGGCAGCGATCCACCGCTTATGGGATGTACGCTGGTGGTCCACACAGCAGGGAATCCAGCAGCGATCAAAGAAGCAGTGCGGCTGCAGATCCACCTGCTCGATCCCACCATGGCCGTCTACAACGAGGAGACCATGGAAGAGCACGTTCGCAGCGCCTTCTTTCTGCCGCACCTGGCGGCGGCCCTGCTCGGCACTTTCGGTTGCATTGGATTGGTGCTGGCTGCCGTGGGCCTGTATGGCGTAATGAGTTACGCTGTCAGCCGGCGCACACGCGAGATCGGCATTCGCATGGCAATGGGTGCCCAGCCCGGTACAGTCGAGCGCCTCATCCTGCGCCAGGGCATGGTTCTCACGTTGATAGCAGTTGCGCTTGGCTGGCCAGCTGCCTGGATGCTTTCGAAACTGGCAGCCGGTTTCCTGTATGGCATTCAACCGCACGACATCCTCACTTTCACATTGGCGCCGCCGTTTCTGGCAGGGATCGCGCTGGTGGCATGCTGGATTCCTGCGCGCCGTGCGGCTTCCATCGATCCCATGCAGGCGTTGCGGGCAGAATAGGAGGAACGATGCGCAGCTTAAGAGCAATGTGGATGCGGTTGCGCGGTCTCGTTTTCGGGTGGCGACAGGACGGCGAGTTTGCAGCCGAGCTTGAGAGCCACGTAGCAATGCACACGGAGGATGGGATCCGTGCCGGCCTGAGTCCCGACGAAGCGCGCAGGAAGGCGTTGCTTCGATTAGGTGGCGCGGAGCAGACGCGGCAGGCATACCGCGAAAGGCGGACGTTGCCATGGCTTGAGAATCTGTTGCGTGACGTGCGCTATGCGTTGCGCGGATTTCGCCGCAACCCGGTTTTTACAATCACAGCCATCGCCACGCTTGCGC
>JADGNO010000080.1 GCA_017883405.1 Occallatibacter sp.
CATGGTCGGCTCCAATGAGGCACAGTTTAACTGACGGCTTGGCACGCGGTCGTTGCGTTGGGAATTATTGTGCCGGCGCGGGCGGCTGACCCTTCGACATGTTCCTTATGTAATGAATCATGTTCCACATCACCGTATCGTTGGCGCGGCCAGCGGCCTCGGACGGCATCTTGTCTTTGCCGTTACGGATAATGTTGAAGAGTTCTCCGTCCATCTTGGCGCTCATTACCTTCGCATCCGTGAAATCCGGGACGGTGATGCCCATGCTCTTGGCGAGATCGGTCTTGCCGTTTCCGTTGTCGCCATGGCACATCGCGCAATCGATCTGATAGAGACCCTTCGCTTTAGCAAGCCCTTCGGCGGTGGCCTTTACAGGATTGGGAGCGCCGGCGTGTGACGCGGCTGCTGGAGCGGGTGCGGCATCTTGCGATGCCTGTATCAAGGCCGGCGAAAAGACAAACAGGCTAGCTGCAGAAAGTAGCAGAAACGGCTTCAACATAACATCCTCCTCAAGCAGATGTCGGACAGAGGCATCGTTTCGAGTTTTGATTTTATGGCTCGAATTATAGGCCTAATCTTCCGGTTATCCAAGAATGCAGATCATAGCCCGCCAGTTTTGGTACTGCAACCGTACCGATCAAACTGCGCCTGGGTTTTCCTGAATCTATTGTGGTTAGTGCACTGCTGAGGAGCCAGGGCCTGTGCCGGGCCGGTTCTTGCTCAGCAGGAAAGCCAGTGCGATGAGCCCCAGCGACATCCACGAGAGCTCCATGTAAACGTCCTGGTAGCCCTGCGTTGCGGCTTGCCGATTGAGTTGGGAGTATATGTTGGCCAGCGCCAAAGCCATACCGTTCGATCCGCCGAAATGATTGCCCAGGAACCCGCTCAACGTTTGCGATTGCTGCTGGAACGCAATCGATCCCGACTGCATGGCTGCCTGCAAGTGCTGTTGGTGCCATTCCGTGCGATTAGTGACCTGCGCATTGGTGATGGCGATGAGGATGCTGCCCCCGATATTGCGGGCAAAGTTGATGAGGCCCGCCACCTGGTTGCTCTGCTCGCGAGGCATGCCTACGTATGCGGCGGTCGTGATGGAGATGAAGCAGAAAGGCAGCGGCAGCATCTGCACGACACGCAGCCACGACGCCGCTGAAAAGCTCATGTCAAGCGTGGTGATTTGCGCGGCGTATCGGAAGGTAAGAAAGAACATGCTGAAGCCGACGACGGTGAGCGTGCGCGCGGAAACTTTGCCGGTAGCGTATCCGGCCAGCGGCATCACGATGAGAAGCGCAAATCCACCCGCAGTGAGAGCCATGCCCGCGTTTGTTGCCGTCCACCCCAGCAACTGCTGCATGAATTGCGGTTGCAACACGGTGTTCGCGTTCAGCACTCCGCCCACCAGCATCATGAGAAAACAACAGATGGCGAAATTCTTAAATCGGAAAAGCTTGAGGTTCATGAGTGGATTCTTGTGCCGCCACTCCCAAATCACAAGGCCGATCATGCCGAGTACAAACAGAGCGCAGAAGAACTGAATAAACCCGGAAGCGAACCAGTCGTTTTCCTCGCCTTTGTCGAGCATGATCTGCAGACCGCCCATCGCGACGGTCAATAAGCCAAGTCCGACATAGTCCATGTACCGCAAGCGCGAGCGATCCGGCTTGATCCATGGCGGATCTTCAACAAGACGCGTAACCAGAATGAAGGCCAGGATGCCAACGGGAATATTAATAAAAAATATCCAGCGCCAAGAAAAGTTGTCAGTGATCCAGCCGCCGAGCGTGGGGCCTATGGAAGGCGCGAGCACCGTAACCAGCCCATACACAGAAAATGCCTGCCCCCGTTTGTGCGGTTCGAACGAGTCGGCCATGATGGCCTGCGCCATGGGCTGCATGCCGCCTCCGCCGGCTCCCTGGATTACGCGGAAGAGCAACAGCATGGGCAATGAGGGTGCGGCGCCGCACAAAAAGCTCGCAACCGTGAAGATGATGATGCAGAAAACAAAGAAGTTGCGGCGCCCCATCAGGCTTGAGGCCCAACCGCCGAGGGGCAGAACAATCGCATTGGAGACAAGATAGCTGGTCAGCACCCACGTGCCTTCGTCGGTGCTGGCGCCAAGGGTCCCGGCAATGTGGGGTAATGCCACGTTGGCAATCGAGGTGTCCAGCACCTCCATGAACGCAGCCAAGGCAACCGTCATGGCGATGAGCCACGGGTTGACTCTCGGTTTCCAAGCCGTATTTTCAGCCAGTGCCGGATTCTGCATCTGCCGGAGCGCTGGTGCGGCTGCAGGTTGCGTTGCCAACAGTCCTCTCCTATGTCCTTCTTCTTACTTTAGTTAGGCCGGGGAAGATCGGCGCCGTGGGGCCAGTTAACACTGCCAGGAATTTTGGTTAATGCCAACCAGTTGCGGTACTTGTCTCACTTGTATAGATTCGCTTCCCCACCCTCCGGGTTCACCGGATTCCCAAATCAGCAGGATTGAAATTTTTGGGCGCTCGCCAACCGATGAGGGCGATGAGCAGTGCAACCATCTGCATGGCGACGATAAAGGCGACGCAGGCTGGCCAGCCGCCCATAGCCCAGAAGGCTCCTGGAAGCACGCCGGCGGTTGCTCCACCAAGATAGTAGCAAGTGATGTAGAGGCCGGCGGCCGTTACCCGCGCTCCTGGTGGAGATGCGACCCGCAAGTGGCTGCTTGAGGCTGTCTGGGAAATAAAGACGCCGGACGACAACAGCGTCAGTCCGATGATTACGACGACAAGTGAACGGTCAAGCGTGAGCAGAACGCCGATGATGGAGCAGACGATCGCTCCCGCGATTCCGGCGCGAAGACCAACGCGGGTGATCAGGTATCCCGCAGCCGGCGTTACAACCAGGCCAATCAGATAAACGAAGAACAGCGAACTGAGCGCAGTTGCCGACAGACGAAACGGCGGTGCGCTCAGATAGAAAGTGATCCACGAAAAAACGCCCACCATCGAGAACAGAACGTTAAAGCCAACGGCAAAGGTGGCAATAAGGCGACGGCTGTGCAAAAGGCCCTGAACCTGCCGAATGAAGCTGTGATCGAGATCGTGGGCCGCCGGCGGTGATCTGCGAGCGCCACGGGGGAGCCATGCGGCGATGGCGGCCGCACCGGCGAGCGAGGCTGCTCCAAGAGCGAGAAAACTGACGCGCCAATTGAAGTGGTCTGCCACAATGCCGCTCGTGATGCGGCCGATGAAGCCGCCGAGCGCGGTTCCACTGACGTAGAAGCTCATGATCAGTGCGACGCGGTCTGGCGGCCACTCCTCGCCGATGTAGGTAATGACCACTGCGATGATGCCGGGAACGGTGATGCCCTGCAAGAATCGCCAGAAGATAAGCTGCGCCAGGGTGGTTGAGGTCGCCGCCAGCAACGTGGGCACGCTGACTCCAAATGCAGCAAAGACAATGACACTCTTGCGCGGAAGCCGCTCAGCAAGCGCGCCGAATATGGGCGCAGAAAAAGCAACACCCAACGTGGCGGCCGAAACCGTCATGCCGACGGCGGTCTTTGAAGCATGGAAAAGCCCTTCCAGCATTGGCAGCATGGGCTGCGTGCAGTAAAGCCCAAGAAAGGCGCAGACGCCGCAGAGCGTGACTGCGGCAGCGGCCAAGCTGCTCGGCGTTGGGTGTTCCAATTGCGAGTAGGGTGTCAACCCTTTAGGATAGACCGAACTGGGTCGGGCCTCTTCCTCCTCCGCGTTCCAGCGATATAACCTAGGTGCAAGACCATGCATGCACTTCCCCGAAAGCCGCCCAGACGCGGCATGGAGGCTTTTGCCTCGCGCGACTTCAGGCGGTTCCAACTGGCGCGCGTTGCAGCTGTGCTCGGATACGCCGCCCAATCCGTAGCGGTGGCGTGGCAAGTGTATGCCATTACGCATCGCGCAATTGACCTTGGCTACACGGGACTGGTGCAGTTTATTCCAGGACTGATCTTTCTGCTTCCAGCCGGACATGTTGCAGACCGCTTCGATCGACGCCAGATTATTCTTTGCTGTTATGCAATGCAGACTGTGTGCACCACGGCGCTGCTGCTGCTGGCGCGTGAGGGCGTGCGCGACGTGTATTCCATCTATGCGGTGCTGTTCTTCCTGGGCACATCCAGGACATTCGCGGGCCCGGCGACCACGGCGCTGATTCCGCACCTGGTTCCTGAAGAGCATTTTGTAAACGCGGTTACTTGGGGCGCAACGATCTTTCAATTTGCCACCATCATCGGCCCCGCGCTGGGCGGCGTGCTTTACTCAGTGCCGATCACGCAGTTTGTCACCGACTCCAAACTTCAGGGCGCAGGCATCGTGTACGTGTTTACTCTGGCCACCATGGGATGGTCTCTGGTGCTCGTCGGCAGCATGCATGTGCGCTCCGGCCGGATGGAGCATCGCGCCATGTCGCTCAAAGTAGTGCTGGCGGGATTTCAATACATGGGGCGTTCGCCACTCTTGCTTGGCGCTGCTTCGCTCGACCTGTTCGCCGTACTGCTCGGCGGCGCGGTGGCGCTCACGCCGATTTTTGCCAACGACATTCTCCATACGGGACCGCGCGGACTGGGCATGCTGCGCGCCGCTCCGGCAGCGGGCGCGGTGGCCATGTCACTGCTGTTGGCGCGTTATCCGTTCCGCCGTCATGCGGGAGTGCGGCTGTTTATCTGCGTCGCAATCTTTGGTGCGGCCACCATCGTGTTTGGTTACTCCAGCAGCCTGACGCTGTCGCTGGTGGCGCTGTTCATTGCCGGTGCCGTAGATGCGATCAGCGTCATCATCCGCGGCTCCCTGCTGCAGTTGGGAACGCCGCCGGAGATGCGTGGACGTGTCAGCGCCGTCAATTCGCTGTTCATCGGCGCTTCAAACGAACTGGGCGAATTTGAGAGCGGCCTCACAGCGCAGTGGTGGGGCGCAGTGCGCGCAACCGTGTATGGAGGAATTGGCGCAATGGCAGTGGCGGGACTTTGGTCAGTGGCATTTCCGAGCCTGCGCCGCGCGGATGAGTTAACGGCCGAGGCTTTGCGACAGGAGCCGGTGAAGGAGTAATAGAAATCAGGTCATCGCACTTACGAACAAGGCCCGCGCATTGCGCGGGCCTTGTTCGTTTTGCAGCTCTGGAGGAAAGGAGAATTATTTCTGCGCCGTTTGTATGGGAGCCTGTCTGTTCGTCGCCGGCGGATTGACTTTGGCGTTCAGAAAATCGGTGAGGTCATTGACATCTTGCTGAGTGCCGACCATGGGCGGCATAAATCGCCGATAGGGCATGTCGGGTTTGTACTCGTGCAGCATGGTCACAAAGCTGCCAATGTTGGCGCGATCGCGGCCGCTGAGCAGTTGACGCATCGGCCGATAGCCGTCCATGGTGTGGCATGAGCCGCACTCGCCGCGGAAGATGGCCTCACCGCGCGAGTAGCTGGAGTCAGCATTGTTCCAGACCCACTCGGAGTGGGCCAGATAACCCTGCTGATTGATTCGATCCACATAGGGAACGCGCACGCCATTCGAATACATCCAGTGCCCGATGACGTAGGGCTTGCGCAGCATTTCGCGCGAGTACTCGCCGGCGCCGGTAGCGATGAGCGCGAGCAGAAGCACAGCCATGGCATGGGACAGGTTGAAGTCGAGCGGATTACGGTAAGCGAGGTAGTAAGCTACGCCGACGATAGTGGCCGACGTGACAATAATGACCAGCGCCATGCGCGTCACAGCAGAAAAGGTTCCCGCGTTGATGGTGTCGATGCCCAGCGTAAGCAGCGCCTGCTGCGAAGACGGAACCATCAGGTAGTACCAGATCATGAGGAACGGAATCGCAACAAACGAAGGCACCAGCCAGCGGACGCTCCATTGAACCTTGCTGATTTTGAGCGCCGGCTGTTTGTAGCCATCGATGCGGCTGGAGGTAATCAGCGCCCAGACTCCGGCAAGCGAACAGCAAACACAAACGCGTAGAAGCAGGCTGGGCCAGTAGGTGGGATTGAAGAACGCATTCCAGAATTTGCTGGCTTCGTGTCCGGTTCCGGCAACCGCCAGCCATGTATCGCCGGGCGTGAGCATGAAAGCCAGAATGCCATTGATGATGATGAGCGTTGCAGCCGATGCTCCGGCATACACCCAACCCACAGTGAGGTGCAGCTTTTCATCGATGCGGTCCCAAGTGTAGTAGTACACTGCGACGGTGGTGAGCTCGACAAGGAAGAAGACCCACTCCATGGCCCAGCCGAAAACAAAATTGTGAATCAGAGTGCTGGTGGCCTCGGGATGCGTGAGTCCGATGGCGAACCAGATGCCCACTCCGGACACAGTGCCAAATACGCCGGTAAGAATGAGGAAAAATTTTGAATGGCTCGCAATCTGTTTAAGCCATGCGGCGCGGAGCTCAGGGTCGGCGATGCGCATGGCCTTGCGCTCGGCCATGGGTAGATAAAGACCCCCGCCCACTGCGAACTGCGAAATCATGACATGGAAGATGGCGATAATGCCGATCACCCAGCCCGAGCCGAGGAATGGAATTTCCCAAAACGGATAGTTCATAATCAGAGCTCCTGGCCTCTAGCTGCTCGCTTCTAGCTCATCTCGCAGAAGCCAGCAGCTGAAAGCTTTCTTACCGAATCGTCCAATAGCCAATCAAAGTTGTAGACAACAGCGCGAACACCGCCAGCAGTCCGAAATAGTGTGCAATGCGTGCCCGCTTTCCGGCTTCGCTTTTCGGGTCGTAGAACGGAATAAGGACCCACAGCACGATGCCGAGTGTGAAGAGCAGAATGCCGGCAATTTCGCCAACAGCGCCGGGCAGGAATGAGCCAAGAATCTTGAGCATCTCGAAGGGACTCATGAAGTACCACTCGGGATGAATACCCATGGGCGCTGGCGCCAGGGAGTCGTATTGCTTGCCCAGCGACCACGGGAATACCGAGGCCAGCAGCGCGAGAATGTTGAGAGAAATAAGCCACATGGCCAGATCCTTGCGCAGGAAGTTGGGCATGAACGGCATGCCCTTGCGTTCGCTGGCGGGCTTTGCTTCCTCAGCCGGAGGAACAGCGTTGCCATGTCGCTGGACCAGCCAGAGATGGAAGCCAAGCAAGGGAAGGAACAGTGCCGGAAGCACCACGACGTGTAATGCGAAGAAGCGCTGCACCGTGAATTCGCTCACTTCCGGTCCGCCGCGCAGCATGTTGGCAATGATCGGGCCGATCCACGGAATGGCCATGGGAATTTCAAGTCCAACCTTGGTGGCAAAGTAGCTGAGCTCGTCCATGGGCAGCAGATAGCCTGAGAAGCCGAACACTGAAGCAATGCCGAGCAGCGCCATGCCGCTGAGCCATCCAAACTCGCGTGGCTTGCGATAGGCCTTCATAAAGAAGACCGAGAACATATGAATGAGGATGGCGAAGATCATCAAGTTGGCCGACCAGGAATGCGCCGAGCGAATCAGCCATCCGAAGTGCATCAGAAACGTGATCTGGCGAACCGACTCGTACGCTTCAGCTCCGGGCCGGTAATAGACGAGCAGCAAGACGCCGGTGAAGCACTGGACGAGGAAGAGAAAAAGCGAAATTCCACCCCAGTAGTACCAGAAAGACTGGGCGTGGACAGGGACAGACTTATGGCGCGCGAAGGCAGCGAGTTCAGAGAGGCCCAGCCGCTCGTCGACCCAGTCGTATACGTTGCTCGTGATGGTCTTGGCAGTCATACGTAGTTCCTTATGAAACCGGAATCATGCTTCTGGCAGCTCCGGGGCTCTTCGCACCGGCTCCGCTGTTTTATCTGCACAGCCAGCCGCCGTCGACGACCAGCACTTCCATTTGCCCGAAAATTCAGCTCCAGGCACATTTGTCTAAGCGCGCGATACGGTAACGTCGGCATCGCCAACTGCAACTTTGTAGATGGTGAGTGGCTTGGGCGGCGGCCCGCTGACGTTGGCGCCGGTGTAGGCGTTGTAAACGCCGCCGTGGCATGCGCAATGCACGCGATCGGCCTGGGGCTCGTACTGCACGGTGCATCCCAGGTGCGTGCAAACAGCGGTCATCGATATCCAGCGGCCATCGGCGTGATGAATCAGCATGGCGGGCCTGGTGCCGAACTTGTACATCAGAACAGAACCGGCGGGCAGCTTCTGCGCGTCCTTCAGCGTGACCTCAGTGACGGCTGTCGCGCTAAGCGCCATCTCTTCAGGCGAGGCAAGGTAACGATAGATCGGATAGGCCAATGCTGCGGTGTAGCAGAGTCCTGCTGCTCCGGCGGCGGCCAAAAACGCGCGGCGTGTGTTACGCTCTCCGCGCTCTTCAACAATGTTGGCTGAATTTACCAGTTCAGTGGTGCTCATAACTATGCCGCGCCCTCCATTACTTTTTGTGCGCGCGCCACTACGGACACGAGCCATCCAATCACGCCTAATCCGGCAACGAAGAGAACCAGAAAGAGGCCTACGACGCTCCAGTTAGTAACTACAACGCGATTCCACACGTCGTAGTTTTTGCTGAGCAGGGTCAGGTCACGCACGCCGTCGCGATAAACGGTGAGCATGATCTCGACCAGAACTGCCAGCAGCACGCTGCTCCAACTCATCCAGCTCGCCGTGATCTTGCCGAATCCGGCGACGGCGCCAACGACGATTGCGACAGCAACAAGCGCCAGCCAGCCATATCCGGCAAAACCGCAAAGCTTGTAAAGCGGATAATCAGATCCACCTGCGAGACCGGCCTTAACGACCGCCGGCTGCACGCTCGCAGCCCAGATTCCGGCCGCAAGATAGACCACGCCGCAGAAGGCTGCAACCTTGCCACCGAGGCCTGCCATGTAGCTCTTGGCGTCAGCGGTAAACGTGCTGCGGCCAGCAAGATAAACAAGCCACAAACCACAGATGAAGAAACCGCCGGCCATCATCATCAGCCAACGCGGCTCAAGCGTTGGATCGCCCGTCGGCAGATAGGCTCCCATCGCCGAAGCGGAGTACATGGACCGCCACACTTCAGGGCGAAGCATCAGCGTCATGTTTGAAGAGAGCAGACGCGCAACAAAACCCGCCAGCAACCACGCGGGCAACCCCACCCACCATGCGGATTTGCCCGCGTCAAGACGGGCGGTGAAGCGATACAGCAGCCAGTAGGTGAGGATCAGGATGCCGATGATCGAGATCCAGTAGACACCCATCAACACGCTGCTGGTGTACAGAGCGCGTCCATACAGTACCTGCGCGAACAAGAGCGGCGGCACACCCAGGTTGATCACGAAGGTCATCACAACGGTGAGGCGCCGTGCCAGCGCGCGCGCGGCGGTGAGCGCCAGCGGTGAGTTGCTGAAGAGGCTGAGCACGACCGCCAGCAACAGCCCACCCAAAAGCATTTCAACCGCGACGAAGTGTAGCGAAAGCGTGACAACGTGCAGCAACTTCATCAGCCATACAGGCGCCGGCAACGGAATGGGATCGACAGCTGGATAGAGATTCATAAAATTCCGGAAGTTCCTTTCAGTCTGCAGTCGATGCTCAATGAATCAAGGAAAAAATAAATGGCGCATGCGCACAGGTCGGTTCGCCGGGCAGCGCCGGGCTCGGCGAAATGGGAAAGGGTAGCTGACAGATTTCTCGTTGGCATTTCGGACCATTTATCTCCAATTTGAATTGGAAGGATTAATTTACAGCGCGCAAATCCAAAAGATATGTGACGACGAATACATACGCCTGTGACACGTTTCGTTAGGCTCGGACACAGTCGCAATCACCATATTTGCGGGGCTCTTGAGAATGTATTTGCGTTTATCAAAGCGCCTTGCACGGCAGGACACTTTAATGAAGAGACCCAATTCATCCATGCAACTTACACGCGCGGCCGACTATGCCGTCCGCGTAATGGTTCAATTGGCGGCATCGCCAAAAGAGCAGCGGGTACTTTTACCGGACCTGGCCGCGGTCACCGATGCGCCCGAGAGTTTTCTGTCAAAGGTGCTGCAGGCGTTGTCGCACGAGGGATTGATTGATTCCAAGCGTGGGCACAGTGGCGGCTTTCAAATTTCCAATCGCGGCCGGAGGGCTTCGATGCGCGAAGTGATTGAGGCCATCGACGGTCCTATCATGTTGAATTCGTGTCTGATCTCTGGCAAAGCATGTCCCAGGAGCTCGAAGTGCCCGGCACATCCCGTGTGGGAACGGGCACAGATGGCGATGCTGAATGTGCTGTCGCAGGCGCTGATTTCTGAATTGGCGCTGCAGCATGTGCAGCCGTTGTACAGTTTGCAGGCGATTGGCAGCGCCAGTTGAATCGGGCTTGATGCATCGCGCGATAAGGCGCATCTTGCCTTCGCAGTTGCGTTAGCCAGCCCGGAGATGTTTCAATCAAATTACTGAAACAGGGGTGCTCCACGAAGTGGGGCTGAGAAATACCCTCGAACCCGATCCGGATAATACCGGCGTGGGAAGTTTTCGAAGCCGCTCGGCCTTCTTCCTTAGAACCCTTCCGAGTTCCCCTTTTTCATGTGCAAAGAAGGGGAAGTCATGTCTCTCATTACCACTGGCGCTGCTGTGCGCTTTTTTGCTGGATTCAGCGGGTTGACGCTGGCGCTGGCCTGCGGACTTGCATTTCCAGGCCACGGAATCGCGCAAACGTCATCACCCAATCCCACCAACTCATCAACTGCGGCGCAGAGCCAAACCAAGCTGCCCTCAGTGAACACAACTGTGGTGGTGCACGGTGAAACCAAAGACGACTACATGCCTGAGACCGTTACCGTAGGCACTCTGGATGGCGCAACGCTGCAGCAGTCCCCGCTATCCGCCACCGTTGTAACGCGCGACTTGCTGAACGATCAGGTTGCACGCGTTCTGTCAGACGTGGTCAAGAACGATGCCTCTGTCGGCGAAGACTACGCGCCGGTCGGCTATTACGGCGACTTTGAAATTCGTGGCTTTCCTATCGACCTGGCAACCGGGTTGCAAATCAATGGCCTCACCATTGCAGGCGAGCAGGACGTTCCGCTGGAGAACAAGCAGAGTGTCGAGTTTTTGAAAGGCATTGCGGGCGTCGAGAGCGGCGTCGCTTCGGCGGGCGGCCTTATAGATTATGTAACTAAGAAGCCCGCGACGATCGAAGCCATCGACTTGGCCACGGATCATCGCGGTAGCGCATACGGAGCTGTTGACCTGGGCAGGATCTTTGGCGGTCGCAAGCAGATTGGCACCCGCGTGAATCTTGCCGGCGAAAGAATTCAGAGCTATGTGAATGGCGCTGACGGCTGGCGTGCCATGGGCGCAGCGGAAGCAGATTGGAAGCTGAGCTCGAAGGCAATTTGGAATGGAAACTTCGAGTATCAGCACAAGGTTGAACGGTCGGTCAGTGGCTATCAATTGCTCGGCGGCGACACATTGCCCGATCTGAATCGTATCTTCCCTTCTACGATGCTGGGCGAGCAGTCGTGGGAAAAACCCAATACATTTGACACGTACAACACGGGCACCCGACTTGATTACGATCTTCCGCATGCATGGCGCGCGTTCGTAGCAGGGAGCCTTAGTCACTCGCTGATCGATGACAACGTTGTGTATGCCTACGGATGCTATTACGAGGATGACTGCAATACGAGCTCGGCGCCGTATCCCTGGTTTTTTGCTCCAGATGGCAGCTACGACATTTACGACTATCGCAATCCGAGTGAACTCCGCCTGAACGTCGTGGGCGAAGCGTTGGTGACCGGGCACGTGCAGATGGGAAAGATCGGCCAGGACATTACGGCCGGCGGCGAAATGTTTTTGCGTAACGTGCAGATGCCGGGTTTCAACTCGGTTGCAGAGCCCTATTCGGCAGACGGCGTTGTGCAGGATGGCGCAGTCTTCACATTTGTGGGAACTGAGAATATCTATCAGCCGAATGCCGCAGTAGACCTGGCCTCCGTCGAAGATCCGCACCAGTCCGCAGGGCCGCGCAGGTTGTGGATCGATAGCCACCAGGCGGCGCTGATTCTGCAGGACCGCATTCATCTGCCGGGTCGCATTCAGTTGCTAGCCTCAGGCCGATATGTTGTCCTGCGCGATCATAACTATTCGCCCTATGCGGGTTGCGCGGATTTTTCGGTGCCTGAAAATTGTGCTCCGGTATTTACAAATAAAAACGTGTGGCTGCCGCAGTTTGCAATTGCATTCAACCCGATGGACAACCTGACCCTGTACGGAAATTACGGCGTCATGCTGTCGCTTGGCCCGCAGGCACCGTTCTGGACCGATAACGGCAGCCAGTATCTTGCTCCGTTCATGACGCGGCAGGCGGAGATAGGCGCAAAGTATGCGCCAGGCCAGCGAATTCTGCTTACGGCGGCATTCTTCAGGATTCGCGCCCCGTTTTACTATCCCAAATTACTTGCCGGCGCGGATAGCTTCTGCCCCTCGGGTGCCGGGGGTGATCAGTGCTTTGAGTCCGACGGACACGAAACACACACTGGCGTTGAGTTCAATGCGGAAGGTAAAGCCTCACAATGGCTGCGCCTCACCGCCTCGGTTGCGGCCATCAAAGCGACTTCGAACGATTCCGGCACGGCTGCCTACAATGACAAGCAGGTGATCAATGTACCGCGTGTGCGCACCGCTCTGTTTGCAGATGTGACGATGCCACGCATGCGCGGTCTTCACCTGATGCCGGGCTGGGGTTATACCGATCGCAAAGAAGCGACGCGCGATGACTTGGTAGGCGTACCCGCTTACAACCTGTTCAACTTTGGCGCGCGCTACACGCCCGGGGGCGAAGACGGCCGCATGACATTCCGGCTCTACGCCGACAACATAACCGACAAGCGCTACTGGAAAGACACTGGTGCGAGCCTCGGCGATACGTTTGTTCACCTTGGCGCGCCCACGACCGTGCGGCTGTCCGCACATTACACTTTCTAAATCAGCAAAACGGCAGGCAGAGATCTGAAGCAATGAGCGCAATCGCGAAAGTGCATGGTATGGATGGCAAGCTGGTCAAGCCGGATTGGCCGTCTCTGACTCTGGACGAGTTGAGCATTCTCGTGGCTCGATTCCCTGCTCTTGGTGAGCCGCTTCAGATCGTCACCGTAAGTCCGCGGCCACTTTCAGCCGCGGGAGTAGTAAGCACGCGGGTAGGGAACGTCTTCGTCAAGCGCCATCATCGTACAGTGCGTGATCGTGAAGGTCTGCTTGAAGAGCACGCCTTCATGGCGCATCTGCTGAACGCAGGAGCAAGCGTACCGAGGGTGATTGCGTCAGGCAGCGGTGAGACCGCGATTGCCATCGGCGAATGGACATACGAAGTACACGAAAGTCGGCCGGGACCATATCTCGACTTGTATGAGGACGCAATCTCGTGGACGCCTTTTCGCACCGTCGCGCATGCCTGGTCTGCCGGGCAGGCGCTTGCGCACCTGCATCTCGCGGCAGAAGGATTCTACGCGCCGCGCCGAAAACCGCAGCCGCTCGTTGCGAGCTTTACGATTTTCGCGGAACAGGATGCGAGGGCAGCGCTCGATAATTACCTTGCGGAACGCCCAGTCCTGGCGGCGAACAAAGCTGTACTCGATTGCTGTGAGCAGGCACTGCAGTTGCTGGAGCCTTTTCACCTGCAGCTCAAACCGCTCCTGCCGGCTCTCGGATCGCTGTGGACACACAACGATCTTCATTGCTCAAACCTGCTGTGGAGTGACGCCGGCAACGGCGCGCGAGCGACAGCAATCTTCGACTTCGGACTGGCGGACCGGACCAACGCGGTGCACGATATCGCCAACGCCATCGAGCGCAACATCGTTGAATGGCTGCAGCTCGTAGCTGACCCGGCGCATCCCGACCAAGTCGCCGTGCACCTC
This sequence comes from Occallatibacter sp., assembly GCA_017883405.1. Taxonomy (GTDB): domain Bacteria; phylum Acidobacteriota; class Terriglobia; order Terriglobales; family Acidobacteriaceae; genus Telmatobacter. The sequence continues at coordinate 13,818 of JADGNO010000080.1, forward strand.
GATCATCTTGAAGCGTTGTTGTCGGGCTACGAATCCGTGCGCGCGCTCAGCGATGATGAAGCCACAGCTCTGGCGCCCATGACGGCACTTTGCCACGCTGAGTTCGCGCTATCTGAAGCGGAATACTTCCTCGGCGTGCTGCACTCAGAAGAAAAAGCGCCGATGGCTTACGATGGCTGGCTCGTGGGCCACGCACAGTGGTTTCACAGTGCGGCAGGCCAGGGACTGTTGGAGGCAATCGAGACGTGGGCCGCCGGGCGTAATGCACGCATGCGAAAAGCTGGTGCGCAATGACGATCTTGAACTACCTTGGCGCGCACTGGCTTGAGATTGCAGGCGCCGTAACCACAATTCTCGGCATATGGTTCACCACGCGCCGAATGCTCATCTGCTGGCCGGTAGTCCTTGCAGCGGACTTTCTATACCTCATCGTGTTTTATCGCGCGCGCCTCTTTTCCGACGCGCTGTTGCAGGTTTTCTTCATTGCGTTCACCATCTACGGTTGGTGGCATTGGTGGCGCGGCATCATTAACGAAGGCGAAGTGCGTGTGGTTCCACTGCGGCCAAGGGGCTGGATCGCCGGATTAATTTTCGGTGCCGCGGGTGCGGTAATGCTTGGCTGGCTGATGACGCGCGTTGGTGCAGCGTTGCCGCATCTTGATGCGACGCTTGCCAGCTATAGTCTTGTGGCAAGTTGGTGGGGCGCACGCAAACACATCGCAAACTGGTGGCTCTGGATTGTTGTGGACCTTGTCTACGTTGGCGAGTATCTCTACAAGGGACTGCAACTGACGGCGCTGCTATATGCAGGCTTGGTTGTGCTCGCTGTGCTGGGTCTGCGGGAATGGCGACGCGCACCCGTTGCCGCTCAGATCGCCGCCTGAACCACGTTGTGCAGCGGTTCACCATTCATGTAGCGGCGCAGTTCCGCCGCCGCAATGCGCAACGCACGCGGCGTAAATTGTGCGCTGGAACCGCCAATGTGCGGCGTGATCATGACGTTCGGACAGGTCCACAACGGATGATCCTCGGGCAGCGGCTCGGGATCGGTGACGTCGATGGCTGCGCGAATTCTTCCCGAGCGCAGCGCTTCAACTAACGCATGCGTATCGACGATGGGACCGCGTGCGGCATTCACCAGCAGCGCGCCGTGTTGCATCAGCGCAAATTGTTGAACGCCAATCAAGCCCATCGTCTCATCCGTCGAAGGCAGAATCAGCACAATGACTTCAGCGCGCGGTAACAAGCTGTCAAGTTCCGTGATCGCGTGAACCGATTCTTCAGGGCGTGCACTTTTCGCAACGCGCGTCAGCCGCACATGGAACGGCGCGAGCATGCGTTCGATTTCTTTGCCAATGGAACCATACCCGACCAGCAGTACCGCTTTTCCCGTGAGCTCTTCGAGCATCACCGGCGGATAATATGGGCGCGTGTCGCCGCTGATGGCTGCGTAATGCGGGGGCGCCTCAAAGCGGCGCTTCCAGCGGCCTTCGCGCTGAATCTCGTTGTAGAGAGGAAAATATTTCAACATCGCGAGTATTGAGGCGACGGTCCACTCGGCTGTGCAGATGTTGTGAGCGCCGCGCGCGTTGCAAACCGTGACGCGGGGTCCCACGATCGGAGGAATCCACTCCGTACCGGCGAGCATGGACAAGACCAGGCGCACGCCGCGCAACCATGGCCATGCCCGCAGAGCGCGGTTGGTGTATGGATCCGGTATCCAGACGTCGATCTGAATCTCTTGATCAGGAGGGTCTGGAATGCAAACCAGCTCCGTTCCTTCAGGGAAATCACGGAAGAGCTCTTCGGGTAGCGATACTGGATATCCGACACGCATGGGAAGTGGGCCGGAATAACGACACGGCCGTGCATCCAATGCTAACGCAATTCGCAACGATCTATCCATGATTTGTCCCGCGGCGCCTTCGCAGGCGATGATCTAGAAGAAGGAACTTGTCGCCGGTTAACTTCATGCGCCTGAAATTTAAAAAAACGCACTCGCAACATCAGCTTGCGGTAAAGCTCCGTGTTGAGGAGGACCCAGGATTCGGCATCTTCACCTGGGAACGGCGGCGTTTGCTTATCCATGCGGCCAAGACTGCGCTGGCTGCGGCGTTGTGCTGGTGGCTCGCACTGCGTTTCGGGTGGCGCGACGGCTATTGGGGATCAATCAGCGCCATCATCGTACTGCAGTCGAACGTGGGCGCTACGGTGAGCGCTTCACGCGAACGACTGCTCGGAACAATCATTGGCGCATTGTTTGGATTTGCTTTCTCGCTGTTCGGGACACTGCCATGGAACTTTATGCTGGCCGTGTTGACGGCGATGATTGTGTGCGGTCTGCTGGGCCTGCGCAATAGCTCGCGCCTGGCCGGAGTCACTATCGCAATCATCATGCTGGTGCAAAAGGACGGGCCGCGATTGCAACTGGCCGCGGATCGCGTCGGCGAAGTAATCATGGGAATTGTGGTCGCGCTCGCTGTGACGACATTTTTGTTCCCTGACCGCGCGCGCGTGCGATTGCGCGATGGGCTGGCCCAGGAATTTCTGCTGCTCGGCACTTTTTTCGAGGCCATCCTCGAAGGCTTTCGCGGTGCATCTCCCGGTAATCTGGCGGAGCTTCGAGAAGATGTGCAGGTCCGCAGGCGCGGTAATAATCAATTGCTTGAAGCCGCGCGCCATGAACCCCTGGGAGATCCAGGCCAAAGCGAGGGGCTGGAGATGCTCACTCAGTTTGGCCGCTCCATTTTCGACGCGCTGCTGGCGCTGCAGTTTTCAGTGGAAGGCAGCAACGAAGATGGCTACGCACTGCAGCTGGAACCGGAACTTGGGCGCCTGGCGGTAGATATTCGCTCAGGCTTTCATCACGTCGCGGGCTGCATTCACAAATGGATATTCAATGTTGTGCCGCCGGCAATCAATCTTGAGCAGGATATCGCCGAACTTGAAAGCCGCATGGATACCGTGCGACATACCGGGCTCGGATTTTCGCAGGCAGAGATTCTGCGCGCGTATGCGGTTCAACTGCACCTGAAGCAGATTGCGCGGCTGCTGCGCGCATCGCGCGTTGAGACCAGCCGCACCGTCGGCCAGGTAAAGGAGTGAGTCGCAAACATTACACGGCGATTGCGTCAGTATAGATAGCCATGCCCACAACGGAATCTGCACCGAGGGCGTTGAGAGCATCGATCTCCTGCTGACTGCGAATGCCGCCAGCCACAATCAATTGCCGCTTTGTAAGATTGCGCAGTCGCGCTGCGGTTTCCATCGGGAAGCCTTGCATCATGCCCTCGCCGTCAACGTGCGTGTATAGAAATGCTGCAGCGTGCGGCTCGAGTTGCGGAATGGCCTCATCGGGTGTGAGCTCCACGTTGGCCTTCCATCCTTTAACGGCGATGAGGCCGTTCTTGGTATCGATGCCTGCCACGACGCAATCGGTGCCAATCGCGGATGCAAGCTTTGCGGCGAAATCAGTGTTGACGGTGCCCTCTTCGGAAAAAAGTGCGGAGCCAATGATGACACGCTTCGCTCCGGCCTCAAGTACTTGCTGCGCGCGCTCGATGGTGTGAATACCGCCGCCAGCCTGCACCGGCAAACGCTTGGCGACCTGTGCAACAAGTGCGGAGTTGTCGCCCTGGCGCATGGCAGCGTCCAGATCGATCAACTGCACCAGTGGATACTTTGAGAATTTTTCGATCCAATATTCGAAATCGTCAAAAGCGAGGCGAAGTTTTTCACCCTGCACAAGCTGGACAATGCGACCGCCCAGCAGATCGATGGAAGGAATCAGCATGGCAACCTCACGGAGACGCCGGCTTTTGCCAGCTCTTCCTTAAGCGAACGTGCGCTGGAAACACCAAAGTGGAAGATGCTTGCGGCGAGTGCGGCATCCGCCTTGCCGCGTCCGAAGACGTCGGCGAAATGATCAACGGTGCCTGCGCCGCCTGATGCGATGACCGGAATTCCGACGGCCTGGCTGACGGCCGCGGTGAGCTCACAATCAAAGCCCGCGCGGGTTCCATCGGAATCCATTGAGGTGAGCAGAATTTCTCCTGCGCCGCGCTGCTCAGCTTCGCGCGCCCACTCCACCACGCGGCGGCCGGTGGTTTTGCGCCCGCCCTGCACGTACACCTGCGCGTCACGGACAGGATCGAGCGCGGAGGGATCGCGCTTGGCGTCAATGGCGACCACAACGGCCTGCGCACCAAAGCTGCGGCCAATTGCGTCGATCAGCATCGGGTCGTTGAGAGCGGCGGAGTTTACGCTCACTTTATCGGCACCGGCCTCGAACACCTGTTCAGCATCCTGCGCGGAGCGAATGCCGCCGCCCACGCAGAAGGGAACAAAAAGTTCGCGTGCAGTGCGGCGCACGGTGTCGAGCAGCGTCTGGCGGCCTTCGTGCGTGGCGGTGATATCGAGCAGTACAATTTCGTCTGCGCCTAAACGCGCATGGCGCGCGGCCTGCGTAGCCGGGTCGCCGGCGTCAACAATATCGACAAACTTCACGCCTTTGACAACGCGACCGTCGTGAACATCGAGGCATGCGATGATGCGTTTGGTAATCATCTAGTTTGCCTGCGCTTTCCACGAAAGAAAGTTTGTGAGGATCTTCAATCCCGTTGCTCCGGATTTTTCAGGGTGAAACTGCACGCCCATCACGTTGTTGCGTTCGACGGCGGCAGCGAATGGCTCAATGTAGAACGTGGTCGCGGCAATATCAGCAGTGACCGGGCCTTTGTAGGAATGCGTGAAATAGACAAACTCACCGGGCTCGACGCCCGCCAGCAAGCGCGAGCCAGGTTTTGCGTCAAGCGAATTCCAGCCTACGTGCGGGACCTTCTCCGTGCCCTCGGCAAAGCGAGTGCAGGGTTCAGCGAACTGGCCGAGGCCGGGCTGGTCTGGCGCTTCTGTTGAGCCTGTGTAGAGCCATTGCATGCCGACGCAGATGCCGAGGAACGGTACCCCGCGCGCCACGGCTGCACGAATCGCGCCAGTGAGCCCGGTTGAATCCAACCGCTCAGTTGCAGCGAAATGACCAACGCCGGGGATCACA
>JADGNO010000081.1 GCA_017883405.1 Occallatibacter sp.
CAAGCGCCACCGGATGCGCCGGCATGCGTACCCCCACCAGCGGCCTGCCTGCCGTAACCACATCAGGAACCGCGCTGGAGCGCGGAAGCAGCAGCGTGAGCGGCCCCGGCCAGAACGCTTTCATCAGTTTCGCCGCCGCGTCAGGAACCTGCTCCACCAACCCGTCAAGCATGCGCTCATCGGCAATGTGCACGATCACCGGATCCCACGCGGGCCTTTGCTTGGCAGCAAAGATCGCTCCGACCGCAGCTTCGTCAAGTGCATTCGCGCCCAAGCCATACACCGTCTCAGTGGGCAACGCCACCAGCCCGCCCCGGCGCAGGATCGCAACTGCCTGATCGAGCGCTACCCCCGCCTCAAACGTGTCCAGCTTCGCAGCATCGACAATTAACCGCAGCGTCTTCACTTCTTTATTGTCGCTGGTCGGCGCGCAAGATCGCCAGCTTACAGACCCGCTTTTAGCCCACCCGCAAGGCTCTGCCGTATACTCGCTGTTTACGATGGCTATCGAGACCGAAATCAAATTCAAAGTCACTGACCTGTCCGGTCTCGCAGAGCGGCTTTCCGCTGCCGGATTTACACTGCACACTCCGCGCGCATTCGAGAGCAACGTACTTTACGACACGCCAGACCGCAGCATGCGTGCCCGCACTGAAATATTGCGGATACGCAGTTACAACGGGCGCTGGACAGTGACGCACAAGCGCCTGCCCGACAACCGGCCCGGCGTCGACACCCACAAACACCGCATTGAAACAGAATCGGACGTGGCCGATGGGCGAGCCTTCGAAGAAATATTTAAATCGCTGGGCCTGGTGCCCGCCTTTGAGTACGAAAAGTGGCGCACCGAATGGCACGATGGCGAAGGACATTGCGTCGTCGATGAAACGCCAATCGGCAACTACGCCGAACTGGAAGGAACGCCCGAATGGATCGACCGTGCGGCCGCGCGGATCAGTATCGGGCGTGAAGATTACATTACGCTGAGCTACGGCCGGCTGTTTGAACAATGGTGCATTGAGCACCAAGCCCAGGCCACTGACTTGACCTTTGCAGCCGTCGCGAACTGCGCATCGGGGCGTTAGCCGCGCAGTTGGTGGATGCCGAGTGAGCCGAAAAACACCGCCCCGCCTTCGGCCGTCCCGTTCCTTTGGTAATCGATATCTAAAAAATCTCTCATACGCTTGGTCCCTGTGCCGATAAGGCCACTATAGCTTTTCCATTCTGCAGGAGGACCAGGAGAACATGAATCACCCTCAATTAGAGAATCGTTTCGGCAATTTTGGACTTTCAGGAAGAAAACTCGTACAGGTAGCTGCCCTCGCCATGATGCTGGTAATGGCATTACCGGCCATGGCCACAGATGCGCGTGCAATCAAAACCAGGGTACCGCCGGTGTATCCGGAGATCGCCAGGCGTATGCGCATCAGCGGCTCAGTCAAGCTTGAGGCTGCTGTAGACTCGCAGGGGAAAGTAACCGACGTGAAGGAAGTCAGCGGCAACCACACGCTTGCTGAGGCGGCAAAAGAGGCGCTGATGAAATGGAAATTCGCGGCCGCCAGCTCCGATTCAAATGAAACCGTGGAAATCAACTTCGACCTTGGGAATTAGTCTCATTCCTCCGCGCAGCACAGGCAGGGAAGGGTGGGCAAACCTGCTCGCTCTTCCCGTCTTTCTTGGGTGCAGATCGGCGCTAAGTGATTGTTTCGACTCCGCAAATGCAGCACTTTAGTCAACACGCCATACCATGAAAGGGGAAGGAAAATTGGGCCAACGTAGTTTAGGATGAGTAGTGATGAATGATTTCAGGAACAGCAGAGGGAGAGAGTCGCACCTCCAGGGTACTGACCCTTCCATTAAGAGCGTCCTGTCCATCGCACTCATCGGCCCCGACGAAGACCGGCGCCGAGCGTTTATGAACGTCCTTTCCGGACGTCAAAGCACTGAAATACAAGAGTTTACCTCCTACCCAACTAATCTTGATGACGTGCCCCAAACCATCGGCAACCGGTTCGACGTCGTCATTATCGATGCGGATAGCGATCCCGACTTTGTGTTCGACCTGGTGGCGCGCATTTGTTCCACCAGTCCGGCATGCGTCATGTGTTACTCGGGTGAGTCGGACGTCAAACAGGCGGTCCGCTTTATGCGTGCGGGTGCACGCGAATACTTTGCGCTGCCACTGGTACCTGCTGAAGTTGCCGGCGCCTTAACGCGCGCCTCCATTCCACAGGCCGCTTCAACTGTTGTCCAGGCTCCCAAAACCGCCGGCCAGGTCTTCGTCTTTCTAGGCACCAAAGGCGGCTGCGGCGTCACTACGATTGCCGCCAATTTCGCCATCTCGGTGTTTACTGAGACCAGCCAGAGCACTCTGCTGATCGACCTGGGCCAGCCTCTCGGCGACGCCGGCCTGAACCTTGGCATGGTTGCGAATTACTCCACGGCCAATGCACTTCGCGACTACGCAAGACTCGACGGCAGCTTTCTGAACACATTGATTACCAAGCATGAGACAGGACTGGCCGTCCTTGCCGCTCCCAGTGAGTTTCCCAAGGACCAGCCCCCGCTGGAGGCATTCGACAGACTGATTGCTATCGCGCGCCAGAGTTATCACTACGTCATCATTGATGCCGGCTCGCGCGTTGACTTGATGGATTCGTCGATTTTTGACGAGTCCTCAACCGTTTACCTGATTACTCAGGTGGGTATCTCAGAACTGCGCAATGCGAACCGCTTCATCTCTCAATATTTCGGACTTCGAGGTCGCAGCCTGCAGATCGTACTCAACCGTTACACCTCGAGCATGCTTCTCTTTGACGACGCACAGATTACCAAGGCATTGACCCGCCCTGCTCACTGGAAGGTTCCTGACGACTACTCCACCGCGCGCAGAACGCTGGCTACAGCCTCACCCATCGCGCTTGAGGACTCGTCGATTGCCGTCGAAATTCGAATGATGGCCAGATCAGCTTGCGGTCTTCCTGACGAAAAGAAATCACGCAAGAAAAGTTTCAGTCTCTTCGGAAAATAACGATCATCCAATTCCAAAAGAAACCCCGGCCGTTAAGCCGGGTTTCTTGTTCTACAACGCGGATTTTTATTTCTCAGCGCCGTGGCACTTCTTGTATTTTTTCCCGCTTCCGCAGGGGCAAGGATCATTGCGGCCAACCTTGTCGCCGGTTCGGCGCTGCGCTGTCGGGCTGGCGCTGTCGCCACCTGAACGGCTCGCCGCCTCAAGCTCGCGCTGTTTTTTGCGGTGGAACTCCTTCTCTAATGCATCAATAGTGGTGGAAGGTTGTCGCGTTGAAATGCCGATCTCACGCGGCTCGGCGTCAAGCGTTGCTGGTTGTGCGGCGCTGGCCACCGGCGGAGCCTTCGGAATCGGTCGATTCGGCCGTGGCGCCGAATCCATCGGCTGCCCATCTGGCCCGATAATCTGCATCCTGAAGAGGAACCGCACCGTGTCTTCCTGGAACTTGAGCATCATGGCTTCGAACATGTCGTAGGACTCGCGCTTGTAGGCAACCAGCGGATCTTGTTGCGCATAGCCACGCAGCCCGATGCCTTCTTTCAGGTGATCCATTGAGAGAAGGTGCTCTTTCCACAATCCGTCGATCACGCTCAGCATCACCATCCGCTCGTGATAGCGCATGGTTTGAACGCTAAGTATCTTCTCTTTCGCCTCGTAGTCTTCCTTGAGCTTTTCAAAAATTTCTTCGCCCAGTTCGTGGCGGCTGATCTCCAAGGGCTTGATGCCGCTCTCAGCGAAGTTCAAACCAAAGTGGTCCATCAGCTTCTGCTCAAGACTCTTGATGTTCCACTGATCCGGGCGAACTTTCTCCGGAGCGGATTCATCAAGAATATTGCTGAGAATCCCACCCACGTAATCTTCAAGGATGAGCTCACGTTGCTCCACACCCTCCAGCAACTGGCGGCGCAATCCGTAAACCGCCTCGCGCTGCTTGTTCATCCCGTCGTCGTACTCAAGCAGGTGTTTGCGCGACTCAAAGCTCTGCGATTCAACGGC
>JADGNO010000011.1 GCA_017883405.1 Occallatibacter sp.
ACTCGTCCTTCGTCAGATCATTGGTGCGCCCATGTTTGTCAGCGGGATTGTTGACGGTCCATATCTCTTCGAGCGTCCGCGCTGAGCCGTCGTGCAGATAAGGCGCTGTCAGCGCGATGTTGGTCAATTGCGGCGTATCCAGCACACCCGTATTGTCTGTCGTCTTGCGCGTCCCTACGTCGAAAGACTTCTGGTTGGTGCCCTTGTTTCCGCTATGGCAATAGGAGCAGCGATTCTCCGTGGCAATCGGCTTGCCGAACTTGTCGACGCCGCGCTCGAAGAGAGCGTTGCCCCGTTGCTGTGCAGGAGTCTGCTCGTAGCCACGCAGCCGCCAGCGATTCGGGCGCGAAGGAAGGTTGAGTATGTAGAAGGTGAGATCTGCAAGTGTGCGGTTGTCGTAGGTCGCCGAACGCCAAAAGTATTTCTCCGTTCGCGGTCCGCACTCAGTGGGGATGTTCGGGTTGCCCCCGTTCCACTTGTAAGGTTCCGTACCCCTCAGGTTCTCGATGAGCCGGTTGTCGACAATGTCGCGGCCGAAACCATCGGGCTCCAGGTCCCAGGTAAGACCGTCAAACGTAGAGTCAATATGGCAACTTGAACAGCTGATCTGTTTCTGAAACGAGTAACGCGCGGAATAGAAAGTCTGTTCACCAAAGCGCATCGCGCTGATGGCACTTGGCTCTTTAAGCGGAATCGTGGCGGCGACACGATTGGAACCCGTGTCGATCACGCTGATTGTGTCTTCAAGCCGGTTGGCAATAAACAACCTGCGGCCGTCCCGGCTGAGTGCGAGTCCGCGCGGGTTGTGCCCTACAGGAATGCGCGCAATCACAAAGTTGGCGCTCGCTGAGAGATCCTGTGCGAAGGATCCTGATTCCGGGCGCGGTCGTGCGTGAATAAAATGCAACAGCCTTTGCACATCGATTGTGATCACACTCTCCGAGCCGCCAATCGTCACATAGAGGCGCGAATTGTCCGGCGAGAACACAACTCCGAAGGGCTGTGAGGCGTAACGTTCGATTTCATCGAGGGGAACCTCAACAGGCTTGCCAACGTCCGCGCCAAAGAGGGTAAGCGTGTAAGCGAAGGCGCCGCTATGCTCCAGGTGCGCCAGCGGCACAAGGTTCTTGGGGTGGTACTCCGCCACCGCGCCAAGGCGGCCATCGCCTGAAAAGGTGACGTGAAACACGCCCGCAATTGCATGCAACGGAATGCGATCTATTACCACGGCGCGCTTGCTATCGATGACAGTGATCTCTGACTCGGGTGCGGTGCGGTGAGCCGATGGATTTGGATAGACGTGCGTGCAATAGATCCGGTTGCCGTCAGGCGACAAGGTGAGATAGCTGGCCCCACGCCCGGCAAGCAGGCGTTTCTGCTCCGTTCCAGTTTGGGCATCGAGCACGGCTACATCATTCGAGATGCGATTTGCGACAAAGAGTGAATCGCCTGACGGACCCGCTACCACACCGGATGGCTCCGCGCCAACGCTCCAAGTGGCGATGACTGTAAGCGTTCGTGTATCAATGACTGAGAGCGTGTCCTCCCAGGTGTTGGTTACATAAAGCCGATCACCGGAAGGAGAAAGTGCGATCCCGCGCGGGACGCGGCCCACCGCGATTGTCTTGATCGATACATAGGTGGTTGCGTTGAGCACTCGAACTGTCTCGCTCTGCTGGCAAAGCACGTAAAGGCGCGCTCCGTCCGGCGAGACCAGAACTTCCAGAGGCGAATCGTATTCGATCGGGCGCGGCAAGACCGCATCATCCCCATCGTCGTTGGCAAATGCCGGCGGATTGAGCGCGGGCCAAAGCGCGAGTCCGCACAGAACCGTGAAGGCGACGATCAGCCCAGCCGCCGCTACGCTGCGCAGACCGCTCCGATTCAACGGGCTCATGCCCCTCACCGTCACTTTGGCTCCTTCACGGTCAGCACGCGGTCCACGCCCAGTTTCTCCAGCGTCTGTTCCTGCCCGCTCGGCCAGCGAATGACAAGCTTGTCCACCGTCGCAGCCGCGCCCAACCCAAAGTGCAGGCGGTCATCGTTCTGCGAGAGATATCCTGACCCAGCGACGCGTTCTGCCGTCTGACGCTTGCCTCCCGCGTAGACTTCAACACGCGCACCGATGCCATCGCGATTACTGCTGGCGCCCACGAGCTTGATGCCAATCCAGTGTCCTGTGGCGGGGGAGACGTTGTGCAAGAGCGTTCCCTGCGCGCCGAGATTTACCACGTATGCATCCATCTTGCCGTCGTTGTCGTAGTCGGCCAAACAGGCGCCACGCGCCACTGTGCGCTCGCTCAAAACCGCGCCGGCATCGCGCGAAACATCCTGGAAGCGCTGGTTACCAAGCCCGCGAAAGAGCGTGTGCTCCTGCGGAATAAGGTGAATCAGCCCGCCGTGAAAGATCAGGATGTCGAGAATTCCGTCGTTATCGAAGTCATAGATGCCCGTCCCCCAACTCACGTATTGCGCGTTGGCTTGCGAGACGCCGTTCGTTGCCCCCATGTCGTCAAAGTTCATCTTGCCGGTGTTATGCAGCAGTCGGTTGTAGCGGCCGTCAGTCACCCACAAGTCCAGAATTCCTCTTCCCTCAAAGTCCGCGAACGCCGGCCCCATCGACGATGTGGACTCTCCGTTCTGTCCATAGGCCGTGTTTGTATCGCTGGCAATTTCTTCGAAGGTTCCATCATGTTTGTTGTGGAAGAGAAAATTCTCCGTGCGATCGTTGGCCACGTAGATGTCGTCCCAGCCATCGTTATCAAAATCCCCGGCTGTAACGCCCATGGTTCGGCCTGCAAATGCGCTGAGGCCGGACTTTTCGCTGACATCGGTAAAGGTTCCATTGCAGTTGTTGTGAAACAGCTTGTTGGTGTCACCCTCGTAGTCCAGCGGGCCGGGATAGTTATCCGCCGCATAGTAGGCACGGTATTTTGGATCAAACTTCACGTACCGCCCAACAAACAGATCTACGCATCCGTCTTTGTCGTAATCGAGCCACGTGGAACTGATGGCCCAGCCGTCGACGTTGATGCCCGCCTTTGCAGTAATGTCAGTAAAGTGGCCGTTGCCGTCGTTGTGATAAAGAACGGTCTTTCCGTAACCGGTAACAAGCAGGTCAACAAATCCGTCGTTGTCGTAATCCGCCGCCGTCACAGCTACCGAGTACATCTCCGGATTGAGACCGGCCTTCTCTGTCACGTCGGTAAAAGTGCCATTGCCGTTGTTGCGATAAAGATGGTTGTGCGGCGGTGTCGATGGCTTTTCCAAAAGCGGATATGGGTGCATCGAGTCATCAAGCGGACGGCCATTGACCACATAGAGATCGGGAAGTCCGTCATTGTTGTAGTCAAACCAGACGCAGCCTGCACCAGTGCCCTCGAGCAGCGACCCTAACTGGCGCGACCCAAAGCTATGCGTAAAGTGAATTCCTGCCTGGTTGGTTGCATCCTCAAATCGGATGGCCGGCTGGTTCGTTGGCATGGCGCTCGACGGCTGGCTAATCGTCGGCGTTGAGGTTGGCGATGCTGGTGTATGCGGAGCCGTTTGCGCCGCGGCAACGGAGAAAGCGAAACAGAGCATTAAGAGGCGGATTATCATCTTATTCGCTCCCCTTTACCGAACGAGGCAGAGTCTCCGCACCGGTCAGGTCCACCGGTGTGGTGGTGCGAAGCAGCACTGCCGGTACGCGATTCTCCGACCCACGTTCCGGGCCCGTGTGGCAGCCAACACAGATGCGCTGTTCGCCGCTCCGCAGCCAGAACCAACCCTGCTCTTTGCGCACAACCGAGCCCGTATCGCTGAGCAACGTAAAGCGGATTGGCTTGTCGGCCGGCGCCTGGACAAAGAAAGAACCGTCGGCCTCCACAGGTGCGGTGCCGGTGACTACCACTCGCCCCTGCGCGTCGAGCGTCTCCAGTTGCACGGTCGCCGGTGTCTTGCGCAGATCGCCCAGGCGCGATGCGCGCGCGTCCAACGCCAGCAGGTTGCCGTAGTTCCAATCGTGGAGTGCGGAAGGATGATGATGGGGTCGCGTGCGAGGCGCAACCACGACCGGCTCCACAATATCCTCACCATTCACAACCAGTACACTTTGCATTGCGGCGGTTCCCGGCTTCCACAACTTGAGGGCATAGTGCTCGTTTGCGGAGGCCCGCGTGCTCACCAGCCAATCTCCTGAATCCGTTTCGGCAATTGCGCCCGAATAGTTACCACGCGGCGCGCTCACCGGAATCTCGTGAGCGGACGGTGAAGTGAAACGTGCCAGGCTCGCACCGTGCGTAAACACCACATCGCCGGACGCCAACTGCCGTCCTCCCCATCGCGCCGCTCCATGATCGCAACGGACAGATTCAATCCCCGAGCCGTCTGTATACACAAGAAACAACTCCGGAGTCGTACCGGAACCAAGCGGAGAAGTAGCCTCGAAGAGAATGCGTCCGTCAGCTAACACTTCGGTAGGCACAGCATTTGAGGGCACGTAGGAAAGCGGAGTCACAACCAAACCAGCATTCGCGTCGACGGGAGCGAGAACCTCGGAATCCGCCCTCCCAGCAACCTCCAATTGAAATCCATGCGGTGTGCGCTGAGCATAAACAAGGCGGCCAGCAGGCAGATAGAACGGACGAATGGAGTCGGAAGAGTTCGCGATCAGCCGACGCAGGGAGTGATCGCCAAGCGTGAACTCCCAAATCTGCCAGGGATCGCTTGGCGCTTGTTTGCCGGCGAAGAGAACTTTTTTCCCGTCGAAGGAAATATTTGCGTCCGCTGTCGCGGCAAATCCCGACACGAGCTTTTCGGCCTTGCCGGCATGAACGAGCAGAAGTTGCGCGCCGGCGGGAAACCGTTCCTCACCGCGCAACGCAGCGAGCGGTTGGTATACCCGCGCCGCAGTTACGATGAGATCCGCATCCGGCATCCTCGCCGAGTCAGATGCAAATCCACAAACCAGGAGCAGCGTTGCGACGGGCGCGGCCAGCGCCATGAGCCGAGAGGATGCCCTCATCCCATCACCTCGATGGCTTCGTTCCCCGTGTCGCGCCGCTCAAATTCCAAATTGCGCAACTCAATCCATGGATTGAGCGCGGCCATCATTGCGTCGAACTCCGCAAAGTTGAGTGACTGTTCGCCGTCACTCCAAGCCTTGTCGGGATTGGGATGCACCTCAACCAGAAGTCCATCCGCGCCAGCCGCCACTGCAATGCGCGCCAGTGCAGGAACCAGTTCGCTGCGCCCCGCCGCGTGGCTTGGATCCGCAATTACCGGCAGGTGCGTGATCTGCTTGAGCAGGGCAATCGCGGCCGCATCGAACGTATTGCGCAGTGCCGTCTCAAAGGTGCGAATACCGCGCTCGCATAGCATCACATTTGGATTGCCGAAGTTGAGGATCAATTGCGCGGAGCGCAACAAGTCGCCGATGGTAGCAACCAATCCGCGCTTTAATAGAAGTGGCTTGCCGGAACGCGCCGCCGCCTCCAGCAGTGCGTAGTTCTCCATGCTGCGCGCGCCGATCTGCAGAATGTCCGCGTACTCCGCAACCAGCGGAACATCGTCCTCCGACATCACTTCGGTCACAATGGCGAGACCGCTCACCTCGCGGGCACGCGCAAGCAACTTCAGGCCATCCAGACCAAGCCCTTGAAATGCGTAGGGAGAACTGCGGGGTTTGAATGCGCCCCCGCGCAGGATGCGCGCGCCCGCGCGACGGACATGATGAGCAGTGGCAATGAGCTGAAACTCGGTTTCAACCGAGCATGGTCCCGCCATGGTGATGCACTCGCCCGCGCCGATCTTCAGGTCCAGAACCTGCACGACCGTGGGGCGGCAATCAGCACTCGCCAGAACATCAGGTGCATCGGCAAATCTTTCCTGCCAACTTACGCACACCCTGCGCGCTCCATCCTGGGGAAGCCCAAGTGTAGCGCTCCATGTTCTTCTCCGCCTCCACCTAAAGGTGGAGATGGATAGCCACTATTGGCACTTTTGGTTGGCTCTGAGGGTGGTAAAACCTGGTTTGAAATGGGTCGAGCCGCAGGGAACCCGCAGTTACTTCAATGCCATCGGAGGCGGAGAAAATCCGAACGCATCGTCCATAATAGCTGCGATCCCCAACACGATGTCATCCTGAAATGGCCGGGCTGCAATCTGTACGCCAATCGGCAGGGTCTCGCCGGTGTCCTGCTTCGCCCTGCCCACCGGAACCACCGCCGCTGGCGCCCCCAGCAGGTTGAACCACTGCGTGTACCGCATCGCGTCGAGGTACTCGACCTTCTGGCCCTCGATGTTCCAAACGCGCTCGTCGTGGCGAAAGGCGGGAATACTGGCCACCGGGCACAGCAGAACCGGGAACTCGCGCATCTCCTCAAGGACTTTCGAACGGAGGAGGTCGAGTTCGGCCCATGCCGCCAGTAACTCGGCAGACGTCAGCGGAGGCACAGCCTCTGAGAAGCCGAGAAACTCTCTGAAGAT
>JADGNO010000012.1 GCA_017883405.1 Occallatibacter sp.
CGCGAACCAGACCCCGGGCGCGAACCCGATGGTGGGCGTGAACCTCCCTGACCGGCAGGTCTGAACGGTTTGCCGGCCGGCCTGGAGCCGCTGGCTCTTGGTGGGCCACTCCTCTGAGGGCCGGTCCTGGGCGTAAATGGGCGGTCGAATTCGCCAGCAGCGCGGGGCGGACGCGCACGATCTGCTCCCGTCCGATCGCCTCCCCGGCCAGCCCTGTCGAAGCTTTTCTGTGCGGGCCCGTCAAATTTGGGTCCGCCAGTTCTCGGCCGGTCAAATTTAGGTCTGTCGAAGCTCGCCCCCCCGGTTCTGGGTGATCCCGGCCTTGCTCCACCAACTGACGGTCGCGTGTGCCTGGGCCGCTCGCCTTCGGCATTCGTCCAGCGACCCTTCTCGGCAGCAGACCGCCCCTTGAACGGTTTGCCTTCGAACCGCCCACCAGTCGCCGGCTTACTTCTAAAGGATTTGTTTTCCGCCCTTCCGCGGGCATCTTGTCCATGAGCATCAGTGCGGCCACGTTCACCGCCCTCAACTGCAGGACGAAACTCCGGACGCGCCGGACGATCACCTGTGAACGGCTTATTCGACCGAAAAGGCGGCTTGCCCGAGCTGAATGCCGGCTTGCCCCCACCATAAGATGGCCTGCCCGATCCGAAAGAAGGTTTGTCCCCTCCGTACGAAGGCTTGCCTGCGCCAGCCCTATACGGCGGTTTTCCTGCTCCGTACGATCTCGTCGGGCGAAACTCGCTCGCACCGCCTTCATTCGCCATGCCGCGATCCGTAGGCCTGGGAGTGAAAGGTCTGCTTACCGGCCGTGGGCTAGCCTTCGGACTCACTGTAGGCAATTCGGCGTCGGCGCGATTTCGGCGGCGCACCTCTTTTGCTTTCGGAGTGCGTGATTTGCCTTCCGCAACCAACCGGAGCGCAATCAACTCATCCGCCTCAAGCTCGCGCAGTTCGCCCGGCTCAACGTCCAGAACCAGCGGCCCGTAGCCCACCCGCCGAATCTTTTCTACAAAGTGGCCGATCGCTGAAAACATCTTGCGCAGTTCGCGATTGCGGCCCTCTATCAGCACTACTTCGTACCAGGGGTTGTCTCCCTGTCGCACTTGGCGAATCCTCGCGGGCGACGTATGCACCGTCCCCGAGCCTGGCTGACCGCGGTCAATGGCAACGCCACCGCGCAACCGGTCAAGCTCGCCTTCGGTGGGCTGGCCCGACACTTTTACCAGGTATGTCTTCTCCACGCCAGACGCGGCCTTCGTCAACTTATTTGCCAGCTCACCATCGTTGGTTACCAGCAGCAGACCTTCGCTCATGTAGTCCAGGCGGCCCACCGGGTAAAGGCGTTCGCGCATCTTCTCAAAGAACGTCATCACCGTCGGTCGGCCTTCCGGATCCTTAACTGTGGTGACGAAGCCCTTAGGCTTGTTCAAAATAAAATAGCGATGCCGCTCGGCCCCGTGCAGCAGCTTGCCGTCGACGCGGATGTGATCGCGCCCGGCATCGGCTTTGGTACCCAGCTCCGTGACGACGGTGCCGTTCACTTGCACGCGGCCACCTGTAATCATCTCTTCTGCCTTGCGCCGGCTCGCAATTCCTGCCTGCGACAAGATCTTCTGCAGGCGCTCCATCTTTGCTGGTGGTCGCGGTTCAGGCGCAGTCTCCTCATCAACTTCTTCTGCTTCTGCTTGCGCTACAGCAGGCTCGCCCGCATCGAGCCGCGCCTCATCCAACTTGGCAGCTTCGGGCTCAGCGGCAACCGGCGCGACGGCCTCCGCAGTGATGGCGGCAGCGTCGCCACCCTTGGTCTCAGCATGGCTCAGCTCAATCGCTCTTTCATCCCCCAGATACGTCTTGCCTTCGCCCTCGGCGGGCACACCCAATGGATCTTCAATGCCCTTAGTCGCGGCAGGGATGGGCGCAGCAGTTTTGCGCGCTCGCTTTGGCTTGGGTTCTGATTCGATCGGTGTAATTTCTAAACGCCCGGCCTTCGTGCTTTTCGTCGCAGACTTCTTTGTTGCCATTTAGGCAGCCTCAGTTTCTTCCTACTGTGTGGGAGGAGGCTCAGCAGGCGCGGCCTCGGAATTCTCGCCTTCATCCATCGATTCAGACTGGTTCGACGCCTGTTCGTTTGTGTCATCCTCGACGCTCATATCTTCCTGCAGTTCAGGGCCAGCATCTTCCTGGCCGGCCATCTCAGGTTCTTCCAGTTCGATCGCCGCCATCTTTTCAAACTCTTCCATCGACGGCAACTCCGTTACGTCTTTCAGACCGAAACGCATCAGAAACTCTTTTGTGGTCTTGTACAGAATGGGACGCCCAATTACCGGTTTGCGTCCCGCTGTCGCAATCAGCTTGCGCGCCAGCAATGAACCAAACACGCCCGATGAATCCACACCGCGAATTTCGTTTACTTCAGGTGCGGTAACCGGCTGCTTGTACGCGATCACCGCCAGTGTTTCAAGCGCCGGCAGCGAAAGCTTCATCGCCGGCTTCAGGCTCTTTACAAACGCGCGCACCACATCGTGGCACTCAGGCTTCGTCGCCATTCTGAAGCCGCCCGCAATCTCACGAATTTCCACACCACGATCGTCCGAAGCATATTCGGCGATTAGCTCGTCGAGAATGTGGCGGAGTATCGCCCGCACCTCGCGATCACGCTGCCGCGCTTCACGCTTCAAATTCGCTTCAACTGCTTCTTCGCTGAGCTCGACTTCCGGGCTCGCTTCCTGCTCCGGGCGTTCACCCTCCGAGGTCGGTGCCTTAGTCTCTTCCACACCGTCGCCGACCGCCGACACTTGCGCTTTTACCGCCGGCTCCGGGGTCGCGTCATTCGATCCCGACTCGTCGGTCGCGGATGTGTCTTCCACCAGTGCCGCATAATCGATTTCGTCAGTCGCAACCGCGCCTTCAGGCGAGCCTTCACTGCCCTCAGCAGCCTTGGTGGCTGCCTCCTGCTCTGATCTGTATTCCAGCGCGTCAGAGGTGAATAAAAGTGCGAGCTGAGCCAGTGTGACCGGCTCCTCGGCGGCGTAGATGACTGCTTCCAGTTTTGCTTTAAGGCTCATTCGAGAATAGGTACCTGGAACCTGCTTAGAATCAACAAAATCTTGGTCTTCCGCCCACGTCTGGCGCGATTTCGGTCGCAAGGCCGTCACGGGGGAAAGTTCATACAGGCTCTACAGTATGGTACCGGAAGTGAAGGGCTCCGTGTGGACCCGAACGGCAGTCCAAAAAGCGAAATATGGGCCTGAATCTGGAAAACTCAGGCGCGTGGCGGCCTCGGGAGGTTAAAACAGTTCCGTGGATTAGGAGATGCTGCGAAACACCACGTACAGCAGCCCCGAGAGTAGCGCCGCGGCGGGCAGCGTAAATATCCACCCAGCAGCGATATTTCGCACCGTGGACAGCCGCAAGCCACTGCCGTTGGCGGACATCGATCCCGCCACACCCGAACTCAAAATGTGCGTGGTGCTCACCGGCAGCCCAAACTTGTCGGCAGCGAAGATCGTTGCCATCGTCACCAGGCCGGCGCTGGCGCCTTGCGCATAGGTCAGGTGGTCTTTGCCGATCTTTTCGCCCACCGTGACGACGATGCGCTTCCAGCCCACCATGGTGCCAAGGCAAAGCGAGAGCGCTACTGCCACCTTCACCCAGTCAGGAATAAAGCGTGTTGCCTTGTCGAGCCTGCTTTTGTAGCTAATCAGCGTGGTCGATTCTGTTGCTGAGAAGCCAGGGTTGTTCTTATTGCTAACAAGCTGTAGAGCCTCGCTGGCCAGGTACATGCTGTTGCGGACGTTGGTTTGATCCTGGGCCGGAACCGCCTTGAATTGCTTGTACAGCGTCACTTCGCGGCTTACATCCTGCACCAGTGCCTTGATGTCGGCAATCGTGTTCGGCCGCACTTGCTGGGTCCGGATGTACTCGGTCACTTCTGCGCGAGGATCCGGGCCTGCGACGACTCCCGCCGCAATATGCCGTTCTAGAATCTGCGCCGCCTGCTCTGACGCCACAATAAAATCCTGAGTCTGCGCCGGACTGATCGTGTGATTGAGCGCGTAGGCCGCAGGAACCGTTCCGATGAGGATCAACATGATCAGGCCCATGCCCTTTTGCCCGTCATTCGAACCGTGGAAGAAGCTGACGCCCGTACATGTCAGCACCATCAATGCGCGAATCGG
Source organism: Occallatibacter sp. (assembly GCA_017883405.1). Classification (GTDB taxonomy): domain Bacteria; phylum Acidobacteriota; class Terriglobia; order Terriglobales; family Acidobacteriaceae; genus Telmatobacter. Next base: position 4,182 of record JADGNO010000012.1, read on the forward strand.
GAACGGTGGCGGCTGATTGTCCTTCGGCGCTTCGTAGAGCGCCGGTATATCGAGAATTTTTTTCGAAATCAGAATCAGCAATCCCGCCACTACAAAACCAATCAGGGGAGAAATTAGCAGAGCCTTCAGAACTTTCATGACCTGCGCCCAGTCCAGTCCCGATGCGCCGGTGTGCAACGTCATTAGTTGATTGGCAAGGCCCACGCCAATAATGGAACCCACCATCGTATGTGAACTCGATGCGGGTAGTCCAAACCACCAGGTTCCGAGGTTCCACAAAATTGCCGCAATCAGCAGCGCGAAAACCATGGCAAAACCAGTACCGGAGCTTACCTGCAGGATCAACTCCACCGGCAGCAGCGTGATTACGGCAAATGCAACGGTCCCGCTCGAAAACAACACGCCTGCCAAGTTACACAACCCCGACAAGATCACCGCGATGTTCGGCTCAAGCGAGTGCGTATAAATCACCGTGGCTACAGCGTTTGCCGTGTCGTGAAATCCATTTACGAACTCGAAGCCAAGTGCAATCAGCAGTGCCAAAGCCAGCATTACGTATGGCCATGAACTGGTTAAAGTGACGCTGTCCAGGTCTCTCGCAACGTGAAACGCGATGTAGGCGAGCCCCCCCGCCATCGCTATCAGAAAGACGGCAAGGCCCAGCGGGCTTTGCGATTTCTTCATCTTGCGGTCGAGTAGAGTTTTGCCCGAAGGCATGACATCAACGACCGTCGCGAGGTCAGCCATTAGAAATCACCAAAGCGGCCGGAACCATTCCGGACACGCATGGGCCTCCAGTTCTGCTTTATTGCGTTTGGGCTGAAACGGGAATAGAAATGAGCAGTTCTACTTGAGGAGTATGACGAGACAACAATGAAGGCGTCCATAAAACCCCAACAATCGCATAGCTTCACGATTGTTTACCCGGCAATGAGGGGAGTCGGTACCAGGCAACTCTTGATTCTACACCGGGGACTGTTCAATCAAAGAAAGTGCTGGGCTTAAGGAAGGTGGAAAAACGGCTCGTTCACGCCGCTTCGTTCCAGATGGTGGGCTACACAGATTTTCCGCAGCCTACTTCCAGTCGTCGGCCGCTACGCCTTCATTTATTACAGAGTCGAAATTCGAGTGCTTCTTAATGAATATCTCACTGAAGGCCAGATCCTGGCGAAGGAGAATGGCCTGCAATCGAACTAACTCTAATAAAGCTAGGAACATAGCGATGAGTGCGCGCTCCGAGCGGGAGTGACTGAGCAGCTTTCGGAGGGCCACCGGCTTGTCTTCCATGGTCAGTCGACGCGCCAAAAACTGGATCATCTGGCCGACAGTTACCGAATCTTCCTCAACATTCAGGACCGGCCGGTTGCGGGCGCGTTCCAAAATGTCGCGGAAAACCCGTACCAGGTCCACCGTATCGGCGGCGATCTCAGGCTCTGCGCCTGCATCTTCTTTGAAATCGCGGACGCCGGGATTGGTTACTGTAGCCGCCTCGAGCATTTGTTTCTGCTGCAGCATCTGGGCAGCGTTCTTAAACCGTTCGTGCTCCAGAAGACGCTCCACAAGCTCGCGGCGTGGGTCTTCAGCGGCATCTTCGGGACCCGAAGGCGCGCGAGGCAACAGCATCTTGCTCTTAATGTGGATGAGCAGCGAAGCGGTATAAATAAACTCGCCGGCTACGTCCACATCGCTGGCCTTCAATTGGTTAACGTAGGCCAGAAATTGCGCCGTTATGCGCGCTATGGGAATGTCGTAGATGTCGATGTCCTGCTTGCGAATCAGGTCGAGCAGCAAATCGAGCGGGCCGTCGTACACCTCAGAAACAATAACCGAGAACGGCGATGGATTGGCTTCGCCTTCCTTGGCCTCAAGCTTGATGAATGGCTTTGAAGGATGCTGCGCAACGGCAGCAGGAGCCGCGGGCTCGTCGGCAGCTTCAGGATCTTCCGTGCTTGCTTCAGGAGCGTTGACAGGTTCATTCACGACCACAGGCACGGCAGCTTCCACTGCTTCTACCTGCTCCTCAGCCGGTTCCGAATTGGAGTGATTCAATTCCATGGATTGTTCATCTGCTGGCGTTGCCAATTGCTCCGAAACCTGCTCGACCGGCGTTTCGCTGGCCTGCTCGCCAATTTCTTCTGGGGTCTTTTCAACGATCACGTCAACGTTTTGATCTGTTCGCGATTCGGTGGCCATATCTGCTTGTTCTTGAACAGGCTCGTCCGCCGCTTGCGCAGCGGGCTCCACCATCTCGTCCAAGACCGGGGAAGCAGGTTCAGGCGCCAAATCCTCGCTTATTGCAGCTTCAACCTGCGGCAGCTCTTCGTCAACAGGTTCATTCTCAAATGTTACCTGCTGCTCCGGCCCCTGTTCGGCAGGATTTTCGACGGTAGCATCAATGAACGCTTCCTGTACGGCCGTTTCAGGTTCCGGATCGGCAATCGGGGCGGCAGCTTCAACGGTCATCTCCGGGGTTTCCGCAGGCTCTTCAACAGCATCCACACCGGGCGCTTCTGCCGGTGCATCCGCCTCAGGGGCAATGGCAACTTCAGCAATCATCGGTTCTACAGGCTCAGCCTCAGTGACTGATTCAGCTTCTCGTCCTGGCTCAGGTGCACCCGCTTCTTCCAACAGCACAGTCTCACCTTCGACCTCAGGTTCTGGTTCAGAGGCGGCCTCGGTTTCCATCTCAGGCTCGACCTGCAGTTGTGCTTCCGGCGCGGGTTCCGCAGCCAAAGTTTCCACTACAACTTCCGCCTCTTGAAGCGCCGCGACTTCCGGCAGCGCATTTATTTCGTCAGCGTCGGCCAGAGCCGTCACCTCAGGCGCCGCAATCATTTCAGCCTCGGGCGCAACTGCAGTTTCAACCTGATTTACTGCTTCAACAATGTGATCTTGCTCGGGGGAATGTTCTATCAACTCGGCTTCTTCTCGAATATCTTTGTATCCGGCAATAGTCTCCGATTCAATTTCGTTTGTGTGCGTTTGCGTTTTTGCAAAGAGTCCGAAGCCCGAGCGTATTCCACTCAAAGCAAAATCCAGCGCCTTGCGCCACCACGGGACTTTCGTGTCTTCCATCTTCCTTCACCCGGGCGGTCTTCGTTCCGCTTAGCAATCAACCTCGGTAGGACGCGTCATATGCATAGCGGACCGAACTTCCCGCATCGTTTGTTCTGCGCGGGCACTGGCACGGCGCGAACCATCTTTGAGAATCTCTTCTACCTGCTTGTCGCTGAAGCCGGCGCGCCTCTCCTGAATCGGTTTCAGAACCTGCACCAGCGCATCGGCAGCCCACCCCTTGCACTCAATACAACCAATACCCGCAGAGCGGCAGCCCTCATACACCTTGGCCAACGTCTCAGTAGTGGAGAACACTTTATGCATGTCGCCCACCGGGCATTTGTCTGGATCGCCCGGGTCAGTGCGGCGCACGCGCGCAGGATCAGTGACCATCGTCTTCAGCTTCTTCCGTACTTCCGGCTCCGAATCCGTCAACTGAATGGTGTTGCCATAGCTCTTTGACATCTTGCGGCCATCGGTCCCCGGCAGCTTCGGTGACGGTGTAAGCAGCACCTTCGGCTCGGGCAGAACTTCGCGATCCGGCAGCTTGTAGAACTGGTTGAAGCGCCGGGCAATCTCGCGGGTCAGCTCCACGTGCGCCTGCTGGTCCTGGCCCACCGGCACAAACTGCGGCTGGTAGAGCAGAATGTCACTCGCCATCAAGACCGGATAACCCAGGAATCCAAATGTCGTCAGGTCCTTGTTAGCGAGGTTTTCCTGCATCTCCTTGTAGCTAGGCACACGCTCAAGCCAGCCCAGCGGCGTAATCATGCCGAGGAGCAGCGGTAGCTCGTAGTGCTGCGTTACGTGACTCTGCACAAAGATCGTTGACTTCGCAGGGTCCAATCCCGCCGCCAGAAAATCGAGCGCCACTTCCAGCGTGTTTGGCGAAATCTTCGAAGTATCGGCATAGTCGGTGGTCAGCGCATGAAGGTCGGCTATAAAGAAGTAGCAATCGTACTTGCCTTCATCCTGCAGCTTTACCCAGTTGGCCAGGGCTCCCATGTAATTGCCCAGATGGAGCTTGCCGGTGGGGCGCATTCCGCTCAGGACGCGCGGACGGAGAGATGTGTTTTGAAGTTCTGGCATCTTGATATTCGAGGCTCGGTACTCATTCCAGAAGTGGCGCCGGCAGAATGCCGCCGACTGTCAGGAAAAGCTCATTCCATTGTAGCGGTACGGAAACCCGGCGCCTAAATGTGGATAAGGGTAGCGAAGATGATCTCCAGCGAAGGCCTGAGCATCGCCCCAATGAAAGCGCCGCCCAGAAAAATCATGAACAGATAGCTCATCCAGATCGGGATCCGGTCGTACACCTGAACCGCTCTATAGGGGAGCAGGTTGCGCGTCACGCGACTGCCGTCAAGCGGTGGAATGGGCAGCAGGTTAAAAAAGAACAGCGAAAGGTTGATCAGGATCGCCAGTGTGCACAGCAGCACAACAGGCTGTGGCACAAATTCCTCGCGGCCGCCACGCAGCGAAGCCAGAAACGACATCCGCACAACCTCGTGACCGTTCGGCAATGTGAAGCTCAGAACAATGAGAACCAGCAACGCTGCCAGTACGATCAACAAGTTCGATGCAGGGCCGGCCAGTGTAACCAGGTTGTCGTCGCGGCGAATCTTGCGAAAGTTGCGCGTGATCACCGGCGTTGGTTTGGCCCATCCCACCAGCATGCCGCCAAAATAGCTCAGCCCGATGAATGGCCCAAAGATCATGAGCGCTGGAAACAGCAGCGTGCCGATCGGGTCCACATGGTACATGGGGTTCAGCGTTACGCGGCCTTCCAATCGTGCCGTCTGGTCGCCCAGCAAGGAAGCCGTCCACGCATGCGCACACTCATGCACACTGAGAGAAAAAATGAGCAGAACAAATTCGAAGACGGCAATAAGAAACGCGCTGGACTGCAATTGATTACTCCAATAACCAGGAAAGCTCAGAGTAGCATGCTGGCGCGCTACTGCTCTATCTGCCGCTGGCCGGGAAGGTGCCAACCGCTTCGCCTTCAGCCACATGATGACCGGCAAGAACGATGGCGTGGCTTGCAATGCGGGCCCGCGCGCCAATGTTGGTGCGTACCAGCGTCACATTCTCCTGGTCATCGGACGCATACGACTGCGAGTAGATTCGCGCAAATGAGCCGATCACTGCGCCCTTGCCAATGGTGATACCGCCGCGGTCGTTGATCAGCGCGCCCTGGCGAATGGTCACGCCGTCCCCAATTGATAAGTTGTAACCGAACGTGAGATCCACTCCGTGATAGATTTTTACGCTGGCGCCTACGTGCTCAAAAATGTGCCGCGCCAGCATGCAGCGAAACCGCAATCCGAGCCAGTGATTCAACCCGATCGGCGAGCGATCGAACATTTTCCAGAACCAAAGCAGGGGCTTGCGTCGCGCAAAGCGTTCGCGATCTGTGTCAGGGAAGTACTCCGCTTCAAGCGTTACGTTGGCCGGGTCAAGTGAGAGCGCGAGAATTGTTCCGGGCAACTCCGACGTTAGCGTCGTGCTCGATTTGGTGCCGTGCGGGCGGCCCAGGTAAAGCTGGTGCAGTTGATCGCGAACAATTTCCGAGCGCCGCTCTGGTGAGCCATGGCGAACCAGTTCATCATCCAGAAATTGAAGCCATCGGCGATAGAGTTCTTCCGCTTCCTTGGCGGGATGCGGTACAAAGTTTTGACTCCCCATAACGTAGGACGATACACCATGACCGCATTCATATTCGAGTGGAAAGGACGCGAAAAACCCCGCCTGAGTTCAAGCTCAAGCGGGGTTCTCAAGGAAGGTGCCGTGCGTTCGATTAGCGTTTGCCCTGGAGCGTCTTTGGAGCGCTGCCCCCGAGCTTCTTCGCTGCACGTTTGGCGGCAATTTCGTGCATCTCTTTGCCGTAGTGCGACTGGTTAATTCCCACCTGCAGCAAAAGATTGATCAGGTTGCTGGTTCCCCAGTAAAGCGACAATCCTGAAGCATATTGCCAAAGCATGAAGCCAAAGATCACCGGCATCATGAACGCCATCATGCGTCGCTGCGCTGGATCCATCCCCGGAGTGGGCGTAATGAACTGGGTGAGGAACATGCTCAGGATGATGAGCACAGGCAGTATGTGAAGCGGGTCTGGCTGCGACAGATCGGTCAGCCAGAACCAGTGCGCCTGACGTAATTCAACGGCACTCTGCAGAACACGGAAATAGGCAAAGAACAACGGCATCTGCACCAGGATAGGCAGGCAGCCGCCGTACATGTTGACGCCCTCTTCCTTGTAGAGCGCCATCATTTCCGTATTCATCTCGGTGCGCTTGGGGTCGTTCACCTTCAGGTTGGCGTACTTCCTTTTAATGGAGTCGACCTTGGGCTGAATGCGCATCATCTTCAGCTGCGACTTCATCATCATGAAGCGCGTTGGCAGCAGCGCTATGGTGAACGCCATGGTGAACAGAATGATGGCCCAGCCCCAGTTGCCGATGCCGTGCAGCACCATAAAGCGAAGCGCGATGTAAAGCGGCTTGGCAATAAATGTCCAAAAGCCGAATTCAATCAGCGGCTCAAGCGACTGGCCGCTTGCTTTGCCGTCAGCGCCAATGGCATGGATCGAAGCGAGTGTGTCTGTGGCCTTGGGCCCTGCAAACAGTCGCACATGGGTAAAGCCACTGCTGTCGCCCACTGCCAGACCCAGCACGTCTGCAGGCGACATCTTGCTGGTAGGATCGTCGGGCTTTGAAGGCAGTTGGACTGCATTGTGCAGCGTCACAATCGACGTGCCGGCCGGATTGCCGGGCAGGAACGCCGCAGCAAAATACAAATCCATTACTGCCGCATAGCTGTACGGCTGTTCAAGTGTCGCGCCCCCGCTCACCTTGCTGGCCTTCAACGAGTCCTGCTTGCCGTTGAGCGACCAGGCAATCTCCGACGAAGCAGAAGTGCGAATCTGCGAGCGCGTTATCGAAGAGGGCTGGAACTCCTCCATGTCGCCGAGCCCTGCTGGCCACTCCACGAGTGCGCGAACCGGCAGGCCGTTGCGCTTGACCTCAGTCTCAACGTCGACCACGTAGCTTGAATCGAAGTGGAATGTCTTCACCACATCGAGCCCGTTGCTGGCGTAGTGGTAGCTCAATGTCGTGGGAGCCACAAGAAGTCCGGCTGCCGATGCAGGTGCGCCTGCAACCGTCACTTGATACAGCGCGGAATTGATTTGGCTGGTGAGCTGTGGCTCGTAGGTATAGAGCCCGAGCGGATAGCCGAAGCGTTCTGAAGCCTGCGGCTGCACCATGTCAAACGGCTTGCCCGCCGAGTCCTGATAATGCTTCAGAATCCATTGCTTCACCTGGCCGCCGCGATTGGTGAACACAATTCTGTACACGTCGTTCTCGACCGTAGTGGTGCTTTCAACTGCAGCCGCTACTGCAGGTGTGGCTTGCGTGGCAGAAGCTGCTGCCTGCACCGGTGCGCCAGGAGCTGGCGTTGGCGCCGGCTGGCTCGCCTGCGTCTGAGTCTGCTGCGGTTGCGTCTGCGGAGTTGGAGAAGATGCAGGCTTGAACAAGAACTGGTAGCCGATCAGCACTGCCAGCATCAGGCCGAAGAAGACGATCGTTGAACGCATGTCGCCGCCGCCACCACCGCCGCCGGGACCCTGCGTCTGAAGATTGGGATTCTGAATTTCGGGCAAAGGATACGTCCTGTCAGTTCGAACCGGCATAACCCAGTGGGCCGCCGCTCTTCTTATGGTAATGGTTCATGGGGAAATGGTCTTACCTGCCGGGCGCCTGGTTCCGATTTCACTGCCGCATCGGCATGGTTGGTGTGCGCTGGCGGCACCTGGTCAAGGCCGCCGGCAGAAAAAGGATGGCAACGGAGCAGTCTCCAAAGGGCGAGCCCCGAGCCGCGAACAGGCCCGTGTGTGCTGATGGCAATTGACGCGTATTCAGAGCAAGTGGGCAAATACTTGCAACCTCCATTACCCAGCGAATGCAGGGCAGGCGACAGCCATCGGCGATAGAAAGCAAGCAGCGCTAGCAGGATGCGCGTCATCGTGTGGGCTTTGCTTCGGCGGGTTTTTGCGCGTTCCGTTCCGCCTCGGTTTTTGCCTGTTCAAGAATACGCACAATCTCAGCTTCAAGCTTCCCAAAATCGATGGTGAGCACCGTGCGCCGGGGATGCAGGATCAGGTCGCATGCCGGGAACAGGTCAACGTGGCGGCGCAAAGCCTCGCGCATGCGGCGCTTGATGCGGTTGCGTTCGTGGGCCTTACCAAGCACTTTGCCCGCCGTAAGTCCAATTCGCGGAGAGGGTGAGAGGACTGCCGGGTCGTTCGCAGCCAGGAACCAGCTCATTGAAGCCGACTGGCGCTTGCGGCTATTTGCGTAAGCGCGTTGATAGTCAGCGTGTTTGCGAAGGCGCAGATGCACCATTGACTGACGGACAATGGGCTTGCTCTCGGCAAGCTTGTTGTCGTCAGTCGTCTGAGCTTTTGTCATGGCAGTCCAGCCGTAGCTGGTAAGTCCAGCCTGAGCTGAGCTCGATCCGGAATGGCCCGGTGCCTTAAGTGCATTTCGCGCGGCGCGTTCCGTGGCAATCAGCAGGCTGGGGCGGGGAAGTGCTAGTCGCGGAATCCAGCGCTTACAGCAACGCGCTTGCGGCCAATGGCGCGGCGGCGGCTCAATACAGCTGCTCCGGCTTTCGTCTTCATACGCGCTCGGAATCCGTGTGTCTTTACACGGCTGCGGCGGTTAGGTTGAAATGTGCGCTTGGGCATTGAAGTGCACTCCTGCTTCCTCTATAGAATCTGCGCTTTTGACAGCATCTCCAAGTATATCTGAACCTCTCCCAGGAATCCAGCACGGATTGGCTGATCTCAATCTTCGCCGCCAACGCCCTCCAGAACCCTAAATTGTTTAAACGCATCATCGCAAAATCGGTACTGAGCATCCAAACAATCGTGTGACAGCCCACACACGAAGCGCGTTTCAAAATAATCTAAAATCCAAAACAGAATTTCATGCGAAAATTCGTCATCGCAGCGCAGAAAACGAGGTGTCCGTCACTTCGAATCACGTGACTTTGATACGTTCCGCGCCACGCTCTACAGTAACTCTGGTAACATTGAAATCGACTTTCACCATCAATGGTGCAACACATACAGGGCCTCGAAAAGTTCTGTTAAAGAGTGATTGCAGCGAGCGCAATATGTGCTACTATCGGGACCGTTCAGGAAAGTTAAACAACGTCCCACGGAACGGTCATTTAGTTCACCGCCCCGAAGTCAATTTTCAGGGGCAGACCAGCGGCATCAGGCAGTCGGATATTTACGGTTCAGGCGGATTGTGTTCGATTGCCGCCAGCAGAGAGCCGTTGCCTGAATTGCTTGTTTTAACGGGCCCGTGTTCCGCAGAAGACGTGGTCAAGGATACGTAAGATGGCATTTGCAACTTCTCCAAGTTCAGCTTTGAACCCCTGGCTCCAGATTCTCGCGGCTCTCGAGAAGAAGGTCATTCGTCAGTCGTTTGAAACGTGGCTCAAGCCTACGCGCTACAGCCACACCAGCGGTCGCACGCTGTACGTGCGAGTGCCTTCACCAGAGTTCCAGCACATTGGAGACAGATACGGAGATCTGATTCAGGAAGCCATCGACCTGCAGTCGCTTGAGCTCGACGACGTAACGTTTGTGACTGCTGAAGAAGATCCTTCCATTCCGCCGCAGCGCCGCGATGGCGGATTTGGCCCCGTGCCCGCTCACGCGCCCACCGCTCCGCCGCCATCACCGGCTCGCACTCCTGAGCAGGCGCGCTTCGACTGGTCGACGGCAGCGCAACTCAACTCGCGCTATACATTCGACAATTTCGTCATTGGCAATGGCAATCAATTCGCACGCGCTGCTTCGCTTGCGGTAGCCGAGCGCCCGTCACGCGCCTACAATCCGCTGTTCCTGTATGGTGGCGTCGGAATGGGCAAGACGCACTTGATGCACGCCATCGGCCACGAAGTGAAGCGCCGCCAGGCATCGGCAAATATCTGCTACGTCTCGGCTGAGAAATTTACCAACGAGATGATCACGTCGCTGCGCAACGATCGCATGACCAGCTTCCGCGATCGCTTCCGCTCTGTCGACGTGCTGCTGATTGACGACATTCAGTTCATCGCCCAGAAGGAACGTACGCAGGAAGAGTTCTTCCACACGTTCAATGCTCTACACGAGAGCATGAAGCAGATCGTGATCGCGTCTGACCGCCCGCCCAAGGAACTGGCCGAAATTGAAGACCGGCTGCGTTCGCGTTTTGAGTGGGGCCTGATTGCAGACATTCAGCCGCCCGATCTTGAAACCAAGGTAGCCATCCTGCTGAAGAAAGCAGAAACCGAGCAGGTGCAGCTGCCCACCGATGTGGCCCTGTTTGTTGCCTCGAACGTACGCACCAACGTGCGTGAGCTTGAGGGCGCGCTGGTGCGCCTGGTTGCCTGGTGCCACCATAACCACATGGAAATCACGCTGGCCTCAACGCAGCAGTGCCTCAAGCAGTTCATTGACATGCAGGTACGCAAGATCACCATCGAGGCAATTCAGCGCACGGTGGCAGAGAATTTTGGCATGAGGGTCAGCGATCTCAAGCAGAAGAACAATTCGCGCAACGTCGTTGTGCCCCGCCAGATCGCCATGTACCTTGCCAAGCAGATGACCGAAGCCAGCCTGCCTGAAATCGGCCGGCAATTCGGCAACAAACATCACACCACCGTGATGCAC
>JADGNO010000082.1 GCA_017883405.1 Occallatibacter sp.
CCGCAGGTGGTCAAGTCGGCGCGCGTTATGAAGAAGGCGGTCGCGCATCTAACGCCATTCATGGAAGCGGAGAAGGCGTTGCTGGTGGCGGCGGGCGAGCAGGTGAGCGCGCAGGGCAAAATTGTGCTAGCCACAGTGAAGGGCGATGTGCACGACATTGGCAAGAACATTGTGGGCGTGGTGCTGGCCTGCAATAACTACGAAGTGATCGACATGGGCGTGATGGTCCCTGCCGAGAAAATTCTTGCGCGCGCGAAAGAAGTGAATGCCGATCTGATCGGACTGAGTGGACTGATTACGCCTTCGCTCGATGAGATGGTGCATGTAGCGCGCGAGATGGAGAGGCAGGGATTCAAACTGCCGCTGCTGATTGGCGGAGCGACGACGAGCCGCGCGCATACGGCGGTGAAGATTGCGCCGCAGTATAGCCAGCCGGTGGTGCATGTGCTGGACGCGAGCCGGGCGGTGCCGGTGACGACCAGCCTGCTGAGTGAAGAGAACCGCGGCGCGTTTATCGCGAAGCATCGCGAGGAATATGAGTATCTGCGCAAGATGCACGCGGCGCCGAAGGCGAGCCTGGTGCCGATAGAACAGGCTCGCGTTCGAAAAACTCCAATTACGTGGCGCGCGGAGGATTTGCCCGCGCCGGAGTTTACTGGTGTGCGAGTGCTGGATGATTTTCCGCTGGCGACGCTGCGCGAATTCATTGACTGGACGCCGTTCTTTCATACGTGGGAACTGAAGGGAGTTTATCCGCGCATTCTGGATGATCCGGCGCAAGGCGAACAGGCACGACAGATTTTCACTGAAGCAAATGCGTTGCTTGATCGGATTATTGAAGGCAAGCTGATTACGGCGCGCGCTGTTTACGGGCTCTTCCCAGCGAATGCGGTGGGCGACGATGTGGAGCTTTACACGGATGAAACGCGCAAGACGGTGCTGACGCGTTTCCACTTCCTGCGCCAGCAGGCAAACCGCGAAGGCAATGAGCCGTGCCGATCGCTGGCGGATTTTATTGCGCCGAAGGAAACGGGTCTGCCTGATCACATTGGCGCATTTGCGGTGACGGGCGGTATCGGAATGAAGGAACTGTGCGACGGGTTCAGAGCACGGCTTGACGATTACAACGCAATCATGGCGGAGGCGTTGGGAGATCGGCTGGCCGAGGCGTTTGCGGAGTGCCTGCACAAGCGCGTGCGCGATGAGTGGGGCTATGGCCGCGAAGAAAAACTGAGCAATGACGAAATGATTCACGAGAAGTATCGCGGCATTCGTCCCGCGGCGGGCTATCCGGCATGTCCCGATCACACGGAGAAGGGAACTCTGTGGCAGTTGCTTGATGTGAAAGCGAAGACCGGCATTGAGATTACCGAATCGTTTGCGATGTGGCCGGGATCGAGCGTGAGCGGGCTTTACTTTGCGCACCCTGAGTCGCGCTACTTTACGGTGGGCAAGATTGGCCGCGACCAGGTAGAGGACTATCACCGCCGCAAGGGAATGAGCGAGGCTGAAGTGGAGCGCTGGCTGGGGCCGAATCTCAACTACGATGCGGCAGGAGACAAGGTTGCAGGTTGACCAGTTTAAAGGTTGATTTGCGGCCTTTGTTGAAATGCTTCTCCATTTGTTGATGCAGAGTTAAAACACAGCCTCAGTTTTTGCACTGTATTCGCAGCAGGTTGACTGTCCTTTCATAGAGGCACGCTGATAATCGTTGCGTGATCAGCCATACTGCCGACAATGCAACGTCCGACTTCGAGACGGTTCAAACTTCCGTTGCCGAAATCTTGTGTGCTACACACGCGGAGAAATTGCGGCCGCAGATTCATGCGGAGGTTGGGCGTTATCAACTTCGGCTGGCGCAGAGTGTGGGAGACCGCGATGCCGCTTGCCGGTTGCGCTTCAGAGTTTTCAATATTGAGTTGGGCGAAGGGCTGGAGAGCTCCTATCAAACGGGCCTCGACAGCGATCAGTTCGATCTGTTTTGCGAACACTTGCTGGTGGAAGACAAACTGAGCCGTCGCATTGTGGGAACGTACCGCATGCAATCCGGTGAGTCGGCGGCGCGCAACCTGGGCTACTACTCTGAGCAGGAGTTTAATTTTACGCCCTACGAGCCGCTGCGCGCAGGAATTCTGGAATTGGGGCGCGCTTCAATTGACCGCGAGCATCGTACGCCGGAAGTGCTCACCTTGTTGTGGCGTGGGATAGCGCAGTATGCTACCGACATGGGGCTGCGTTACTTGATCGGCTGCTCTTCATTAAATTCCCAGGAACCTGCGGAAGGCTGGCAGATGTACCACCAGCTTGAACATTACCGGGTGGGCAGGGAGTTTGAGACATTGCCGACGGAGCGCTTCGCATGTCCCACTGAGCATATCGGCCGGGAGCCACAGCAGCCGGCCCAGCAGGAAAGTAAGGCCGTGCCGACTCAAACACCCATTCCGGTCAAGATTCCAAAGTTATTGAAGACATATTTAGCAATTGGCGCGCGCATTGCAGCGCCGCCGGCCTGGGACCGTGAGTTTGGCACCATAGATTTTCTTACTTTGCTCGATCTCAAAATGCTTTCGCCGGCGGCGCGCAATCGCTTTCTGGCGCCGCTTACGCAATGACATTGCGCCGTACCCGGCGCGCTGTGGCGCTTGTTGTTGAAATCTTCCTCTGCATTATTAGGTTCTGGCTTCTCCGCCTGAAGGGGCCTTTGACTTTGGAGCGGCGCGCTCTATGGTCGCAGGGATGCGCGCACAGGTTTCTGTCGACTCTGAATATTGCATATAAGGTTGAAGGCCGACCCGCCACTCACGGACTAGTGGTGGCAAATCATCTCAGCTATATCGACGTACTGGTGCTCTCCGCAGAGATGCCGTGCTTTTTTGTCGCGAAGATGGAGATTGGCGGCTGGCCATTTTTCGGAAGAGCGGCGCGGAGCGGCGGCACCATTTTTGTGGATCGTGGCAGCGCGGAGAGCGCGAAATCAGTTGCCGAGCAAATGAAGGAACGGCTCATGCTTCCGATCCCGGTTCCGGTTTTGCTGTTTCCTGAAGGCACGAGCACCGATGGCAATGAAGTTATTCGTTTCCATTCGCGATTGATTGATCCTGCGACTTCGTTACGCGTGCCGATCACGGCTGCAGCCATACGATACACGATTCACGATGGAACACCCGAGCGCAAGTTGTGCTGGTACGGTGACGAGACGTTTGTGAATCATCTGTGGAAGGTGCTGGGTGTGGGGGGATTTGAAGCTGTAGTGCGGTTTGGCGAGCCTCGAGTGTACACAGATAGACGCGTTGCCGCAGATGCGACCCATGATGAGATTGCGGCCATGCGTGAAGAGAGTGCGCTGTTGTTGCAGTGACGAGTGGTTGGGTTTGTGGTATTCCACTCATGGCGATAATGCCGCGATGACTAGGGCACCATTCATTCATTGGAAATCAGACTGGACAATAGAATTGCTGTTAGCGCTTTGAAGTGCTTGGTGCGGCTGTCGATGCGCGGACAACTAAGCGCGTTGATACAAGGAACTCACGCTTGCGATTTGGGTCGTTCGGGTTCTCCGCCTGCTGGCGAAGTGCCTCAAATGCTGCGTGCGCCAGATCGGCACGCGACAGGCAGATGGTGGTGAGCGCGGGCAGCGTGAACTCTGCGAAGTCGATGTCGTCGAGTCCGATGACGGAAAGATCCTGCGGTACGCGCAAACCTTCAAGATATGCGGCGCGAAGCACGCCGATGGCAGTCATGTCGTTGGAGCAGATGACGGCTGACGGCCGTTTGGCCAGCGACCTGAAGTTCCCAAAGCCCGCGACACCGCCCTTGAGCGTGTGGTCGCACTCGATGATCCATTCTTTTTGAATGGGTAGCCTGGCAGCCTTCATCGCGGTGCGGAAATCGTTCTCGCGCGTGATGGCTGAGTGGAGCTTGTGAGGTCCGGCAAGGAACGCAATCTTGCTGTGGCCGAGCGTAACGAGGTGATTGACGGCTTCGTGGATTCCGGTGGAGTAGTCGAGCAGAATGGTGCTGGCCTTGGGATCGTCAAGTTTGAACTCGGCCAATACGATGGGCACGTTGCGATGCACGAGTTGATCGAGGACCGGTTCCTCTTCGCCAAAGGTCATTACGGCGACGCCTTCAACTTTGCGCTCGAGCATGCGCCGCACGCATTGAGTGAGTACGATGGGATCGCTGTTCGAAGAACTGACCAGAATCTCGTATCCATGCGCGACTGCAATCTCTTCAAAGCTCTGGATCAGCTCTGGGAAGAAGGGGTTGGTGATGTTTTCAACAATGATGCCGAAAAGGCGGCTGCGGCCGGATACAAGCGTGCGCGCGTGGGTGTTGGGAAAATAGTTGAGCTGCCGGATGGCCTGCCAGACGCGCTTGGAAAGGCGCTCGCTGACTAGCGGAGATCCGTTAATGGTTCGCGAGACGGTGGCGATGGAGACCTTGGCGAGGGCCGCAACGGTGCGAATGTCGGGAGTTTTGCCGGCAGTTTTGCGGGATGCTTTTCGAGACACGTACGAGTCCTGTTCGATGCAATTCTGGTGTGAATGCAATGGTATTGCATTTGCGCAGATGTACGAAGACTTTTTACTGTGGAGGTCAGGCTGAGAAGAGGTGCCGGGAGATCTATAGCGCGCCCTGAACTTTTGCCTCAGGGCCTGAAGGCCACGTCTTATCTGCGCGCTTTGCGACATGGCTAAAGCCGTGCACTTTCAAAACGATTAAATCTGCAGAGCCTTTTGCAGCCTGCGAACCTCGCACGGTTTGACGGAAGCACATGGCTTTCGCGCAAGAGCTGATCGGCTGCCTAGTCGCGTTCGGCAATCAGCAGGCGCAGGTCGCGGAGGTTTTGGCCTGTGGGGCCGGTAACGACTGCATCGCCGAGGGCCGTGAACATGGGGCAGGCATTGAATGCGGCCAGTGAGGCCTTCAGATGAAATCCGAATGTGTGAGCACGTTCGACGGTGGTGGGATCAGCGATGGCTCCGGCTGACTGCGTGTTGCCATCGATGCCGTCGGAACCGGCACTGAGCACGGTGAGGCGCTCGCCTGGATGTTGCTCGAGTTCCAACGCGCAGGCCATTACGAATTGCTGGTTGCGGCCTCCGGCGCCGGGCGTACGGTCCATGGTGACGGTGACTTCGCCCACGGAGATCAGGCAGAGGCGCGGATGAATGGCGCGCAACTCATGGAATCGCTTGAGTAAATAACCTGCGGCATCTGCATAGTCCCAGTCGTCGCAGCTATTGTCGACGACGGTGTGATAACCGGCCTGCTGTGCAAGGTTGCGGGCGTTTTCAACCAGGTCGTGACTTGATAGCAGGATTTCGAAAACGGAATCTCGAAAAGCCTCGTCTTCGTCGTCCATGGAGGTGATATGCCGGGGAGTTGCGGGCTCGGGCTTGGCAAATTTAGGCAGGAAAGGCGGAAGCCAAGTCTTGTTTGACGGGGACTCCTGCGATTCAGCGCGTTCAAAAAAAGCGCGGACAGAGGCCGGGAACTTCGCAAGCAGACCGTATTTCTGCAGCAGGTACTGCACTTCAGCCGCGGTAGTGTGATCGGGAGATGTGGGTCCGGAGGAGAGCGCGTCGAGTGAGCGCAGCGGCACATCGGGCAGCAGCAGATTTACCTTGACCGCATCCGGAGCGGCCAAGGCAAGTCGGCCGGCTTTGACTGCAGAAAAGTGCTTGCGCAGTGTGTTGATTTCGTTGATAGGCGCGCCGGAAGCAAGCAGCGCCTGGTGGAATGCCTGGGTGTCATCGAGTGAGATTTGCGGATCGATGGGGAGGTCGAACATGGCTGAACCGCCGCCGGAGATGAGGAAGAAAATGAGCGTATCTTTCTTTGCCTTCTTGAGCAGAGCCAGGGTGGCGCGAGCAGCGGCGAAGGAATCTTCATTTGGCAGCGGATGGCCGCCCTCAAAATAGCGGATGCGCCAGTTGCGTTTTTTAGGAATGTGGACTCCGCAGCAAACTCCGCGCAGGCCTTTGCGGCGCTTCATGCGTTCCAGCAAGGTGTCGAGCATGGGAACGGCAGCCTTGCCGAGGGCAACGACGAACACCCGCTTGTAAGCAGACAGATTGATGGTGGCTGGGCCACATCCGTCGGGCATCAGGCGCTGCAGCGTTTCGCCATCAAAGCGCAATCGGCGATCGAAGGCGGTGGCGATGTTGCAGGCTTTCAACGCACCGGTAAAGATTCCGGTGGCGGTGGCATGGAGCGAATCGAGTGCGGCGTCGTGAGTCGGTGTCATTGCAATTGCTCTTTCAGCCACGCTGCGAGTTGTTGCTGCATCGCGCTCAGGTGGCCTGTGAAGAAATGATCTGAACCTTGAATGAGAGCCAGCTTTTTGGGGTCGGCCGCGGCGGCAACGATTTTTGCCAATTGTTGCGTGGACGCAAACTCGTCATGATCCCCGCTTAAGAAGATTTTCGGAACGGCGAGATGTTCGAGAGAGGAGTATTGATACGAACGATTGCCGTTCTGAGCGGGAAGGCCGAGCGCAACGAGCGCACGAATGCCTGGGGATGATTGCCAATTGCTGGAACAGGCGGCGATGGCCATGGCTGCTCCGAAGCTGAAGCCCGCGAGGATGATAGGGCGATTGAATTCGTTCTGAAGCCAATGGAGGGCGGCAAGCACGTCGCCGGATTCAGCTTCGCCGTCGTGAATTCCTTCGCTTGTGCCGGCGCCACGAAAGTTGAAGCGCAGCACGGGGAAGTTGAAGCCCCAACGCGGTTCGTTGAGGACTTTCATGGTGTGATAGACGACCTTGTTATGAAGATTGCCGCCGCCGAGCGGATGAGGATGGCAGACAAGGGCGGCAAAGGGAGCAGCGGGACTGCCTTCATTGACCACGGCCTCAAGACGGCCTGCAGGGCCTGCCAAATCCAAGCTGCGAAGCCTGGGAGCTACCTGGTTGAAATCAGGCTGGGCGTGGGCAATTGTGGCGTTCATTCCACTCCTCATTCTACGCGCAAAAGGGTTCGGTTTTCTGTGGAATGGTCGGGCCAATCAAACGATTTTCGCGGTACAGAATGACTGGTTTCACAGCGTGAGATAGGTTGAAGCGTAACTATACGAGCGCTGGCTAAGGTATTCTGGCTTCATCATGTCTGAACATTTTGAGGCTAATCTAGTTGACCCGATCAAGCTAACCAAGTCCCTGTGCGAAATCGAGTCAACAACTTACTACGAGGGGGCAGTTGGAGATTTTCTGGCCGATTATCTTGCCGGGCAGGGGTGGGAGGTGGAGAAGACCCCGGTTCCGCAGCCGAATGATAGCGCCACGGCCGGTCCTCGCTGGAATGTATATGCCGGTATTGCGGGCAAGAATCCTGACTTGGTTTTCTCAACCCACATGGATACAGTCCCGCCTTATATTCCTTTCAGAGAAGATGACGAGTTTGTGCACGGCCGCGGCGTGAGCGACGCGAAGGGGATCATTGCTGCCCAGGTGGCAGCGGCACAACAACTGCGTGACGCCGGGTTAAATGTGGCAATGTTGTTCGTATCGGGTGAAGAACGCGATTCGGCCGGCGCCAAGGTAGCCAACCAGATGTCGAAGGGCAGCCACTATCTGATCAACGGCGAGCCTACGGACAACAAGCTGGCGCTGGCGTCGAAGGGGGCTTTGCGCGTTTCACTTAAAACGACAGGCAAGATGGCGCACTCGGCCTACCCGGAGCTGGGCGAAAGCGCGGTTCACAAGATGATTATGCTGCTGGACAAGCTGCTGAAGATGGATTGGCCGGTGGACGAATACGCAGGGGATACAACGCTGAATGTGGGCCAGATTCACGGCGGCTACGCGCCGAATGTGATTGCCGATCACGCTGAAGCCCAGGTGCTTATCCGGTTGGTTACGGATTCAGCACCGGTTCGGGAAAAGATTCTTGAAGCAGCAAAGGGCATTGCCGAGGTGAACTTCACGCTGGACCTGGCGTTTGTCCGTTTGAGGGCGGTGGAAGGCATGCCGACGATGATTGCCAAGTTCGCCACCGATATTCCGCAGCTTACGAATTGGGGCCAGCCGCTGCTACTGGGTCCGGGTTCCATTCATGTGGCGCA
Organism: Occallatibacter sp.; assembly: GCA_017883405.1. Classification (GTDB taxonomy): domain Bacteria; phylum Acidobacteriota; class Terriglobia; order Terriglobales; family Acidobacteriaceae; genus Telmatobacter. Next base: position 8,071 of record JADGNO010000082.1, read on the forward strand.
TACACCGTACGAGAAGCTTGCAAAGAAGGAACTGCTTGAGTCTGTTGAAATATACGTGCAGCTGGCAAAGCGGTTGTTGAGTTAGTCTGGTAAGTGATTTGAGGAGAATGGAATGAGCGCACAGATTTATGACATTCCGGTTCGCAAGATCACGGGCGAAGAGACCACGCTTGGCGAGTACAAAGGCAAAGTGATGCTGCTGGTGAACGTGGCATCAAAGTGCGGTCTGACTCCGCAGTATGAAGCACTGGAAAATATTTATGAGTCCTACAAGCGCCAGGGGCTGGTTGTGGTGGGTTTTCCCGCAAATGACTTCAAGAGCCAGGAGCCGGGCACGGATGCTGAAATTCAGACGTTCTGTACGACGAATTTCGGCGTGAAGTTTCCAATGTTCAGCAAGGTTTCCGTTACCGGGCTGGGCAAGCATCCGCTGTATCGCGCGCTGATTTCAGCGGCGCCCAGGGCTATCAGTTTGAGTCAGCCTTCCTGGCGCACCAAGTTGAAGGGCTACGGTATTGAGACGACTTCGGAGCCGGAGATCCTCTGGAATTTCGAAAAGTTTCTTATCAGTCGCAGAGGTGATGTTATGGCGCGCTTCGCTCCCGATACGCAGCCGGACGCGCCTGAATTGGTGTCGGCGATTGAAAACCAGCTTAACAACGAATAGCTGCGGCCCAGCGCAGGATAGCTGCAAGCGAGCGCAGAATGGCTGCGGCCCAGCGCAGGAAAGCTAAAACCCACCGCAAACGATCTATTGCTTGACGGCAATAAAGGTAGTGGTGCGGTCGGTCATCGTGTTGGTGTCAACGATCGTCATCTTCCGGCCGTCGGCGGAGACGGTCATCCTCGCCATATTCGGCGTATCTCGGGTTTAGACGAAAGTTTGGCCGGCCTGCCACGTTTGGTTTTCCCCCGAACATCCTCGGCAAATTTAAATTTTTGTTGCCCGGCTCTGAGGGCTGAAAGGTGCGAGGGGCGGCCAAACGATTTATTCTCAGCGCATGACCGATTCACCAACCTCCGGCAGCGTGAACCTGCTTGATACGGCGGCCTCGTCCTATTTACGCTCGGCGCGTCATCAACCAGTTCAATGGCATCCGTGGGGTGAAGCTGCTTTTGCCAAGGCGCAGGCCGAGGACAAGCCCATTCTGCTGGATATTGGAGCGGTGTGGTGCCATTGGTGCCACGTTATGGACAGGGAGTCGTACGAAGACCCGGAAGTTGCCAAGGTCATCAACGAATACTTTGTGCCGGTGAAGGTGGACCGCGATGAACGGCCCGACGTGGATACGCGCTACCAGGCTGCTGTGTCGGCAATCTCGGGGCAGGGTGGATGGCCGCTCACGGCGTTTCTGACGCCGGATGGAAGGCCGTACTTTGGCGGGACATACATACCTCGGGAGGACCGCTATGGACGGCCCGGCATTGGCCGGGTGCTGCAGGCGATGGCGCAGGTATGGCGCGAGCGCCGCGAAGAAGCTCTGGAGACGGCGGGAAGCGTGATGGCCGCCATCGAGCACAACGAGAGCTTTTCTGCCAGCGGTGAATTGAACATTGCGCTTGTCGACAAGATTGTTGGGTCGGCGCTGGCGAAATTCGATTCGCGAAATGGCGGCTTTGGGTCGCAGCCAAAGTTTCCGCATCCCTCGGCCCTCGACCTGCTGCTTGAGGTAGCGATGAGCCGCGACAACGACCAAGCCCGCGAGGCATTTATCGTGACGCTGGACAAGATGGCGCGCGGCGGCGTGTACGACCAGCTTGCCGGAGGCTTTCACCGCTACAGCGTGGATGAGCACTGGGTAGTTCCGCACTTTGAAAAGATGCTTTACGACAACACGGAGCTGTTGCGCAACTACGTGCATGGATTCCAGAGCCTGGTGCGGCCGGAGTTTCTTGAGACCGCGCAGCAGATTGTAGGTTGGCTCGACTCCACGATGACCGATCGCAAGCACGGCGGCTTTTACGCCTCGCAGGATGCGGACGTGGGGCTGGACGATGATGGCGATTACTTCACCTGGACGCAGGACGAAGCCAGGGCTGTGCTGACTCCTGAGGAAATGGAGTTTGCGGCAAGTTACTGGGACATTGGTGAAATCGGCGACATGCACCACAACCCTGCAAAGAATGTGCTGCATGTCAAAGCGACGCTGGAAGAGAGAGCGGCACAGGGCGGCGATATCGATTTCATGCGGGAGTTGCGGGACTCGGCGCGAAGCAAGCTGCTGGCCGCGCGCAGCCTTCGTCCCACGCCATTCATTGACCGCACACTTTATACGGGCTGGAACGCGATGGCTGTCACGGCATACCTGGAGACGGCGCGCGTGTTGCGGCTGGAGCCGGTGCGCGAGTTTGCGCTGCTGACAATGAATCGCCTGCTGAATGAGGCATGGAACGGCGGCTCAACGCTTCGCCACGTGATTGCCTATCCGGAGCAACAGCCAAAGGAGCAGGCACCTGGCACGCTGGATGATTACGCGTTTACTGTGCACGCCTGCATTGACTCGTGGATAGCCAGCGGCAACATGAACTTCTATCGTGCCGGCATCATGATTGCCGATGCGATGATTGAACGCTTCTATGACCGGACTGGAAACGCATTCTTTGATTCGGCAGTGAATGATGCTGTGCAGATGCCACTGGGCGCCTTGAGCGCGCGGCGCAAACCGCTGCAGGATTCGCCTACCCCCGCGGGTAACCCGGCGGCGGCCTCGGCACTGCTGCGGCTTGAGGCGTTGAGCGGACGACAGGAATATCGCGAGACCGCCGAAGATACGCTCGACAGCTTTGCAGGAATTGTGGAGCACTTTGGTTTGTATGCGGGGAGCTACGGGCTGGCGCTCGAGCAGTTTCTGCTCGATCCGGTGCAGGTGGTCATCGTCGGCTCCGGGCCTGAGGCCAGCCGCCTTGAAGCAACGGCACGAGCCCGGTACGCAGTGAATAAGACCGTTCTGCGTATCGCGCATGACAAGCTGGTTGAGGACGGCATTCCAGAGGTGCTGGCAGAGACACTGCTGAAAGTTCCTGTCCCGGAGAACGCCGCAGCTTGGGCGCTGGTTTGCCGCGGACGCACCTGCCTGCCGCCGATCACCGACGCCGAGAAACTGCTGGAAGCAATCGAGTCGCAGGAGAGCTGATAAGACGCATTACTCTGCGCTGAATGGATTGGATTCCGGCGGCTTCAATGTAGTGGGATCTTGCGCGGGTGTGCTCATCTGACCTGAGACGGTGTCGCCTGGTTGTGCCTTCTCCCGGAAGCTGCTAATGACGTGATACGGGTTTCCCGGCAGCATATTGTGTTCTTCAAGCGCCAGCCGCACGCGGCGGCGGAATTCGCGAATGGGCCCGTATTGCTTGGTGGCCAGCGTTTTAAAGACGACCGGGAAAATAAGCTCCGAGCCCTTGATTGCGTCGACGCCAAGAATCTGCGGGTCGGCGACCATGACGGATTTGAATTCGTCGCTGTTGCGAATGTCGGAAGCAATTTTTGTCAGCAGCTTTTGTACTTCGTCGGGATGGACCGAGAAGTCGACGCTGACGTTGACAGTTGCCACTGTGTAGCCGACGCTGAGGTTGGCCACGGTGGTGATCTGCGAGTTGGGGATGACATAGAGCGAGCCATCGGCGTCGCGGACGGTGGTCTTGCGGAGCGTCATTGATTCGACTACACCGCTGAGGCCAGCCAACTTGACGGTGTCGCCGACGTTGAACTGGTCTTCGACGATAATCAGGATGCCGTTGATGACGTCTTTGACGATGGTCTGGGCGGCGAGGCCGATAGCGACTCCGGCAACCCCGGCGGATGCCAGCAGCGGCCCCAGGTTGATGTCGACGACGGCCAGGGCAGAGAAGCCGGCGATAAGGCCGATGATCGTAAAGCCGGTGGCTCGAATGACACCGGAGAGCGTTTTTACCTGGGCGATGCGGATGTCATCGACAGCGTGGCGTTCTGCCACACGGATCATGCGCAGCGTTATGATGCGCAGTAAACGCATCAGTATAAAGGCGATAATCGCAATGAGGAGCAGGTGGGGCAGTTTAAAACGGACGAACTCCTGGGCATCGGAGGCCCACTCGTCGAACACGCGGCCCAGGAACCTGCCTTCGGCAAACAAACCGCTCCGAACGAGAATTAATGCAGCATTCACACCCATACCAAATCTCATCTAAATAGACTAGACTGTGCGCAGGGTTTGCCGCACGCTCCGGCGCCCTTTTCCCGTCGCACTCCCGGCATCAAAACGGAGGCTTTTCATGAGAGTGCAATGCAACGGTCCCAGATTGAAAGCAAACCGCTTGCGCAGCAGGGCGCCATGGCTTTGCATGCTTGCAGGTTTTTGCGTTCTGGCGTTGACGGCCCGCCTGGGAGAGCGTGAGACATTTGCGCAAACCTCGCCGCTGCCGTCGACGTCGACCGGACAGCTCGGAATCAGCCCCGAAGAGCAGGTTGCGCCGCCGCAGCCGATCATTGTCAAGGTGCCCGCTCCAATTGCGACGACTTCAGCCACCCCTCATGGCCAGCCCGCCAAGGTGGAAATGCCGGCGATTCCCGATCCCGATCCAAACAATCCTGTCGCGGTGCAATCGACAAACCTGCTGAAACTGGCTTACAACCTGAAGTCGGAAGTGGACAAAACGACCAAGGACACATTGTCCGTGACGGTAGTTCGTCAAGCGGCTGAGATTGAACAACTGGCGCGAAAGATGAGGACGAAATGACCAGTGCGATTTGGAAGTCGCTCCTGTTGTCGGCTCATCGCTACGCCTGCGCTGCGGCCCTTATTCTGGGGGCGGTGCTGCTGTTCGCTTTGCCTTTGGGTGGTCAAGCGCCGGCGTCAACCAACAATGGTTCGCAGCTGCCTCGTCGCCTTCCACCGCCGCGCGATGCCGATCAGTCGCCGATGGATTCAGTGGGGATGGGCACGCCGATTTTCTACGAGAAGCGGCTACAGATGCTCAATGCCGCTCAGCATCAGTCGATGGTGGCCGATACGGATCGGCTGCTGAAGCTGGTTGCCGATTTGAACTCGCAGATCAACAACAGCAAAAAGAACGAGCTTACCGCTGAACAGCTTAAGATGGTGGCTGAAATTGAAAAGCTGGCGCACAGCGTGAGGGACAAGATGAGGATGTCTGTTCGCAGTGCAGTTAACAGCGATGTCAATGCTGCGGCGCCTTTTTCTCAGAGATAGATTTACGATTTTCTAACGAAAGCCGGAGCGGGTTTGATACCCGCTCCGGTTTTTTGCTTGTTTGGGTGAGGACTTGAAGGCGCTGGATTGTTACAATCAGGTCGAGGTCTTCACCGCAAAGCACAATCTGGAGTGACAAGGATGGGATTGGCTGTTTCCGGCGCCCGCGAGTCCGGCTCGACTACTGGCTTAGAGCGGCTGGGCCCTAAGCAGTTGGTTGAGATTTACCGGCTGATGTATCTATCGCGGCGTCTCGATGACCGCGAGATCATGCTGAAGCGGCAGCAGAAGATCTATTTCCAAATATCTGCGGCGGGGCATGAAGCCTTGCAGGTGGGAGCGGCTCTTGCGCTTCGCCCGGGGTACGACTGGTTTTTTCCTTATTACCGTGACCGCGCTTTCTGCCTGGCCCTGGGAATGACTCCCGATGGCATGATGCTGCAGTCCGTGGGCGCAGCCACTGATCCCTCAAGCGGCGGCCGGCAGATGCCTACCCACTGGAGCAGCACCGAGCTGCACATTGTGAGTACTTCGTCCTCGACGGCTACGCAGCTTCTGCATGCGGTGGGGTCCGCTGAGGCGGGACGTTATTTTAGCCGGCACCCAGAAGCGGCTGCCACGGCGCAAGGTGATTACCGCAACTTCCATGAAGTGACATTCAAGAGCGATGAGGTGGTGCTCACCTGCGTGGGCGAAGGGTCAACGTCGCAGGGCGAATTCTGGGAAGCGATCAATACCGCATCAAACCAGAAGCTGCCGGTTATTTTCCTGGTGGAAGACAACGGTTACGCCATCAGTACGCCGGTGGAAGTGAACACGCCGGGCGGCAACATCTCCAAGTTGGTGGCCAATTTTCCGAATTTCTTTTTTGCGGAGATCGACGGCACAGACGCGGAACTATGCCTGCGAACGGTTGAGGCAGCGGCCGCACATTGCCGCGCGGGTCTTGGTCCGGCGCTGGTGCATGGGCACTGCGTTCGGCATTATTCGCACTCGCTTTCTGACGACGACAAGCTGTACCGTTCTGCTGCCGAGCGCGAAGCCGATGCGCTTCGCGACCCGATCGCGTTGATGCAGATGAGGCTGCTGCGCGAGGGGATTTTGACTGCGGCGCAGATCAACGAGTTGGAACATGCGCAGGATCAGATTGCCGCTGAGGCGGCCGAGCGAGCGCTTGAGGCTCCGCTGCCTGAGATTGAGAGCATTACGCGGCACGTTTACTCAGAGGATCTCGATCCCACCGGCGCTGCTTTCGATCATGAAGAAATGCACGCCGCCGATGCCGCGTCAAAGATCAAAGACAGCATTCCGCATACGATGGCTGACTTGATCAACGTATGCCTGCACGACGAGATGCGACGCGATCCGCGCATCGTGATTTACGGCGAAGATGTGGCCGACGCCAGCCGTGAAGAAGCGCTGAATGAGGTCAAGGGCAAGGGCGGAGTATTTAAGCTTACGGCAGGATTGCAGACGACTTTCGGCTCGGAGCGGGTGTTCAATTCACCGCTTGCCGAGGCCAACATCGTGGGCCGGGCCATTGGCTACGGCACACGCGGCATGAAGCCGGTTGTCGAGATCCAGTTCTTCGATTACATTTGGCCCGCAATGCACCAGATTCGCAATGAGCTCGCTCTTATGCGCTGGCGTTCGAACGGCGCGTGGGCCGTGCCTGCTGTGATCCGCGCTCCGATTGGCGGATATCTGACTGGCGGGTCGATCTACCACTCGCAATCCGGCGAGAGCATTTTCACGCATATCCCGGGGCTGCGCGTGGTGTTTCCGTCGAATGCGCTTGATGCCAACGGCCTTCTGCGCACCGCGATTCGCTGTGACGAC
>JADGNO010000013.1 GCA_017883405.1 Occallatibacter sp.
CAGGCGTTTCAAGTGCTGCCCATCATGGTCTGGCGAGTTTATCCCGACGGAAGGCCTGACGAACTAGTGCGCGGCATTGACCTGGTGGGCACGCCGTTGACGGCCATAGAACACATCGTCCTCACCGGCGACAAGCCAGCGGTTTTCAACGGCGTGTGCGGGGCCGAATCCGGTAGCGTGCCGGTATCGGCAACAGCGCCGGCAATGCTTTTGAACGGAATCGAAGTGCAGAAGAAAGCCCACGGTCTTGATCGGCCGCCGATCCTACCGCCCCCTGGGTTCGATTCCGATGCCCCAGCCGCTCCGGCGACCTCGGGAGGTAAACAATGATTCGCATCATGGCGCGATTGGCCGCAGTGGTCCTGCTTTTGCAGTTAGGAACAATGTTGCATGCGCAGCAAGCAGGCGATGATAAGAGTGACGATCCTTTGCTGCGAGCGATGCAGCAGGAAATGGAACGTTCCAAGGCCCGGCTGAAATTGCCCGACATGCCTGCACCCTTCTATATCGATTACCAGGTCAGTGACATTGACAGTCAGAGCGCAGCAGCGACCCTGGGGGCCATGCAGAACGACCTTCACACGCACATGCGCCTGCTTTGGGTCGTGGTCCGTGTGGGCGATTATAAGCAAGACAGTTTTTACCAGCGTGGCGTAGGAATGAGCGACGCCATCCCGCTGGGCGATGATGAGATGGCGCTGCGACATTCCATGTGGTTGGCAACCGATCAGGCTTACAAAGCCGCTGTCGAAGCGCTGACCGCCAAACAAGCACGCCTGAAGCAGCTTGCCACCGAGCAACCGATGGACGACTTTGCCCGGGCTGAGCCAGTTCATTTTCTGGGACCGCTTGCCCGTCTCGATTATGATGCGAAAGCCTGGACGGACCTGCTGAAATCGGCTTCGGCATTGGGTAAACGCGATCCGCAGATTGAGGCTTCGCAGGTAAGCCTTGAATTTCAGGCCGTGAATCGCTACTTCGTCAGTTCAGAAGGCGCGGTGACGCGCCGGGGGCAGACACTTTATCAGTTGGTGATCTTTGGAAGCACGCAGGCGTCCGATGGCATGCGCCTGGAACGCGGCAGAGACTATACCTTCTCCGATCGCAAAGAATTGCCTACGAAAGAAGAACTGCTTGCTCGCACAGAAAGAGTGCTGGTGACGCTGAAAGATTTGCGCAACGCGCCTGTAGTGGAGGAAGAATATCGTGGCCCAGTGATGATGTCGGGCGATGCCGCGACAGATGTTTTTGCCGACCTGATTGGACAAAATGTACTTGGCCTCAAGCCGGCGCTGGGCGAACCGGCGCGAACGCGCGGCGCTTTTGCCAGTAGCTACAAGATCCGCGTGCTCCCTGACTTTCTATCTGTGGTTGACGATCCCGGCCAGGCGTCTTTGGACGGACATTCGCTGCTGGGTTTCTACGAAGTCGACGATCAAGGCGTAAAAGCCATGCGTGTTCCCGTCATCGATAAAGGAATATTGGTGAATTATGTGCTGGGTCGCACGCCGATACGGGACTTTCCAACATCCAACGGACACGGCCGGGCGCGCCTGGGAACTACTTCCGGACCCAGCCTGGGGAACTTGATCGTCAGCTCTTCAACACCGTTGTCGCGCGAGGAATTAAAAAAGAAGCTGCTGGAACGCTGCAAGGAGCGTGGGCTGGAATACGGATATTTCGCTGACACACTCGGGCCACCACAACGATCTCCTCGCCTTCTCTACAAAGTGTGGGTGAAAGATGGCCGCGAGGAACTGGTGCGTGGAGCGACATTCGGCGACCTGGACATTCGCTCATTGCGCAGCGACCTTATTGCTGCTGGCGGAGATGCATACGTGGACAACCAGATAATGAATATTCCGCACAGCATTGTGAGCCCTTCGATTCTCTTTGAAGAACTTGAGATCAAGCGCGCCAATAAACAGAAAGATAAATTGCCGGAATATCCTCCCCCGGTGATGGCCGCCAAGTAGTGATTTCGGCTAGGGAGACTCTGATTAAGTGTGGCGCGGGCGCCCTCGCCCGCGAAAAGCTTCCGTGTTTACAACGAAGATTGGCAAAGCGAAATACTTAATCAGAGGTTCCCTAGGGCCGGACAATCATTTTGCCGACCCCATCCTGATAATGATTGGCGATCTTGAATGCTTCGGCGATGTGGTCCATCGCACGCGTGTGCGTAACCAGCGGAGCAAACCATTCCGTATGGGCGGCCAGCAATTCCAGCGCTGCGTGCGATTCATGGTTCGATCGCCGCACGTTGAATATCGTCAGCTCTTTTCGCCGCATCGCTGATCCTTCCAACGAGACTAGGCGTCCTGAGTGTATGCCCGTGAGCAACACGCGTCCTGCATTGCGGGCCACCTGAACGGCCTGATTGCTGGTATCTTCTTTGGCAGCGCAGTCGATGGCGCAATCCACACCACGCTTTCCGGTTCTCTGGAGTATTTCTTGGACAGCCTCAGCAGGTTCGAGCGCCACGTGAGCGCCAATATTCTTGGCCAACTCACGCCGGTGCGCCACTGGCTCTACGGCCCAGATTCGTCCAACTCCTGCGGCTTTCAGCGCAGCAATAGTCAAAAGTCCGATTGGACCTGCGCCGAATACCGCTACCGTTTCGCCCGGCTGAATGAGCGCAAGACTCAGCGAATGGAGCCCGATAGCTAGCGGTTCAATCAAAGTCGCTTGGTCTGAAGATATTTGGGCAGGGATAGGAAGAAAATTGCTCGCGGGCAGGTTGACGAACTCGCGAAAAAATCCAGGATGGCCAGGATTGCTAAGAAACCGTATGTTCGCGCACACGTTGTGCTGTCCGCGCTGACAAAACTCGCAGTGATAGCAATAGAGCGCAGGCTCGAGAGCGCCACGGTCGCCTACCGCAATTCCCGTGACGCCAGGGCCAGTCTTCACGATCGTTCCCGCAGGCTCGTGCCCAAGCACCATCGGATAACGATTCGGAGTATCGCCGACCGAACCTTCAGAGTAGGCATGCAGGTCCGATCCGCAAATGCCAACGGATTCAATGCACACTTGCACTTCGCCGGGGCCGGGGGCTTCGATCGGCATCTCGGCCAGCCGGAAGGTGAGAGGAGCGATAAGTTCAGCTGCTTGCATAAAAAATTCCGCCTTCAAACGATACCTGATCCAGCCGCAGAATCACAACCGCCTCGCGATCTTGACGGCCATTGGTATGATAAGCAGGGTTCCAAGTGCGAACAACCGGCAAGGACGTCGTCATCGGACTCGACTGCAGCACCACTGCCACCAAGGCGATTGCCTGGAGACAGGACGGTACGATTGCCGGACAAGGCCGATGTCCGGTTGCGCTTCTCAGCCCCGCCAACAATTGGTACGAACAGAATCCGGAAGACTGGTGGCGTTCCGCTTGCGCCGCTTTGCGGGAACTGTTCCAGCAGGTACCGCCTGCCGCTGTCGCAGCGATCTCGATTTCAAATCAGCGCGAAACGTTTGTTCCTCTCGGGCAAGACGGCGCCCCAGTGCGGCCAGCGATTGTGTGGCTGGACCAGCGCTGCGAAGAAGAAGTCTCGTGGCTCACCGGACGAGTCGGCGGCGAGAACATCCATCAG
>JADGNO010000083.1 GCA_017883405.1 Occallatibacter sp.
GACTGTCGTTGCAAGGAAATAGAGCGTAAGAACATGGTTGAGTTGCTGCCATCAATACTTTCTGCGGATTTTGCGCATCTGGCGGATGAGGTTGCTGCTGCCGAACGCGGCGGCGGAACTACGATCCATGTGGACGTGATGGACGGGCACTTTGTCCCCAACATTACACTGGGGCCGCCGGTGGTGAAAAAGCTGCGCAAGGCGACAAACCTGCCGCTTGACTGCCATCTGATGATCGAGAACCCCAACGACTTCATTGCCGCGTTTGCAGACGCAGGCGCGGACTGGGTAAGCGTCCATTACGAAGCCTGCCCCCACCTGCACCGCACATTGGAACTGATTCTTCACCACGGCATGAAGCCGGGAGTCGTGCTGAATCCGGCAACCCGGGTGGACCTGATCAGCGAGATTCTTCCCATGGTGCACCATGTGCTCATCATGAGTGTGAACCCGGGTTTTGGCGGGCAGGAGTTTATTCCGTTCTCACTGGACAAGATCCGTCAGCTTGCCGAGATGAGGCGCGCAAAAGGGTTGGCATTTAAGATTGAAGTAGACGGCGGCATAGCTCACGACACGGTGGTGCAGGTCGTCAAAGCAGGAGCGGAGCTTTTGGTGGCCGGGAATGCCGTTTTCGGTTCCGGATCCGCTGAAGAAGACGCGCGGTCGCTGCTGGTAGCAGCGCGACAGGCAGCAGGTCTGGAAGAGTAGAATTCTCAAAGTAACGAGCTTTCGAAGCGGCAAATAGGCAGAGGGATGGCCGGTGCTGCAATGAGGTGGTATGAAGCGGTTTTCAAACAGAGTGGCAGCGATTGCGCTGGCGGTTCTTGCTCTTGGCGCGGTCATGGGCCAAGCCAGGGAGAGACAGCCCAAGTCTAAGAAAAACAAGGATTTGGGTGCAAATCCTCTGGCGAATGTCCAGTCCAAGCAGCCTGACAAGGAACTGTACGACAAAGCCATGGTGGCTTTGAAAAAGGGCCGCTACGACGTGGCCCGACTTGACCTGCAGACGCTGCTGAATACCTATCCCGATTCTGAGTACCGCATGCGCGCCAAGCTTTCAGTCGGCGATAGCTGGTTCAAGGAAGGCGGCACGGCTGCGCTGACGCAGGCTGAGGCCGAATATAACGACTTTATTACCTTCTTCCCTGACGCGCCTGAAGCCGCCGAAGCAAAGATGAAGGTGGGCGACATCTACTACCAGCAGATGGAAAAGCCCGACCGCGACTACTCCAATGCGCAAGAGGCTGAAAAGGCATATCGGGAAATGATCAATATGTTCCCGGATTCGGCTCTGATTCCGCGCGCCAAGCAGAAACTGCGCGACGTGCAGGAGGTTCTGGCCGAACGCGAAACCGGGATCGGCCTATACTACGGCAGCCGCGAAAACTTTGTGGCCTCCATCGCCCGTTTGCGTACCGTGGTTGATACTTATCCGCTGTACTCGAAGAGCGATCAGGCGTTGCTGGCGATTGGCGATGCCTATGCCGGCGAAGCACGCGCCGTCAGAGTTGCACCGAATCTGCCTGGAGCTGTTCGCGAGCGCTTGGTGACAATTTACAACGATCGCGCGGCTGAGGCTTACAGCAAGGTGATTACCCGCTATCCGATGGCGCCGCACGTAGAAGACGCGCGCGACCGACTGGTGGCGATGAACCGCACTGTTCCCGAACCTACCCAGGCGGCGGTTGCCGAGAGCGACGCGGAAGAACGCAGCCGTCAGGCCCTCCACTTTACCGACAAGACGCTGGGACTCATCAAGCGCGGTCCGACGGTGGTTGAAGCGGTCCATGTGGGCGATCCCAGCCTTCAGGATCCGAAGCGCACCCTCGCGCCAGATGTGAGCACTGAAAACCGGCAGATCTTTACTGCCGCAATCAACAACGGCAAACCTGTAACCGCAGACGTGCCCACACCTACCGGTCCTAATGAGCCTCCGCGTACTGATCAACCATCGAATGCGCCGCTGCAGCTGTCGGCGCCTGCGGGTGGAACCGGCGTTGGCGCGGAGATCGTGAGTGCACCTGCGAGCGACCCGAATGCGCTGGTAAAGTCAGTGCAGCCAACAAACTCGGTATTGCCTGCTCCTGACAAGCCCGCGGAAGCGCCGCTCCAGACGAACGAAATCAAGCCTGGAACAACGCCGACGGCTCCCACAGTTGCCCAGGGCACCAAAGCAAAGAAGCCCAAGGCCGACCTGAGTGAAGAGTCTTCGAGCAAGAAGAAAAAGAAGAAGGGTATCGGCAAGCTGAACCCGTTCTAGAGTCGATACGCCGAAGCATCGAGGGCCGCACTCAAATGGGTGCGGCCCTTCTCTTTTGGTGCGAGTGCCAGGCACTTTCTGAGCAACGGAAACTACGGTGCCTCATCTGCTAAAGTGAGGGGTGGTCCCCTTGCACAAAACCCCTTCTGTACGGGGTTTAACGCCATTTTCCAGAGAATAGAAGCGACCTGAATGCCTCACGACCTGCCAAAAGCTTACGACCCGACCGTGATTGAAGATCACTGGGCCGAATATTGGGTAAAAGAGAAGCTATTTGCCCAGCCCACGCCGTCCGCTGCCGAACCCGACTCGCCCGCTAGTGGGAAGCCCTTCACCATCCTGCTGCCACCGCCGAATGTCACCGGCAATCTGCATATGGGTCACATGTTCGAGCACGCAGAGAGCGACATCTTGATTCGCTGGCGCCGTATGCGCGGCGGCCGCGTGCTCTGGATACCGGGAACCGACCACGCCGGAATCGCTACTCAAATGCTTGTGGAGCGCCAGATTTTGAGCGAAGGCACGACTCGTCAGCAGATGGGCCGTGAGAAGTTCGTTGAACGTGTGTGGGAATGGCGTCGTCACTACGGCGGAAATATTCTCGACCAGATGAAGAGGCTGGGTGCGTCCGTAGACTGGCAGCGCGAATACTTCACCATGGACGAACGACTTTCCGTCGCAGTGCGTGAAGCGTTTGTGCGGCTGCACGAGCAGGGTCTGATTTATCGCGGCGCCTACATTGTGAACTGGTGCCCGCGCTGCCAGACGGCCATCAGCGATCTTGAAGTGGTGTACGACGAGCACAAAGGGCACCTGTGGGAGATTCGCTATCCAGTGATCGGCCCCGACGGCAAGGACACTGGCGAGTTTCTGACCGTTGCCACTACGCGACCTGAAACGATGCTGGGCGACGTGGCGGTGGCCATTCATCCTGAAGACGAGCGCTACCTGCATCTGCACGGCAAAAAGCTGCGGCTGCCGCTGATGAATCGGGAAATCCCGATCATTCTGGACGAGTGGGTGAGCCGCGATTTCGGTACCGGCGCGGTTAAGGTGACGCCGGCGCACGATCCGAATGACTTTGCGCTGGGCGAGCGGCACCATCTGCCCTCTATTAACGTGATGGACGATACCGCGCACATCAACGCCGAGGGCGGCCCGTATACGGGCCTTGACCGCTATGTTGCGCGCAAGAAAATTGTCCAGGATCTCGAAGAGCAGGGCCTGCTGGGAGCCATCAAGGATTACACCAACAATGTGGGCCACTGCGACCGCTGCAAGACGGTTGTTGAGCCGCGGCTTTCAACACAGTGGTTCATCAAGATTCAGCCTCTGGCAGACAAAGCGATTGCGGCGGTAAAGCCGAACGCCAACGGGAAGAAGGCGATCAATTTTACTCCGGAAATGTACGAGAAGACGTACCTGAACTGGATGGAGAACATCCACGACTGGTGCATCTCGCGCCAGCTCTGGTGGGGTCACCGCATTCCGGCCTGGCATTGCGCTACCTGCCACAAGATTACGGTGGCGCGCGTAGATCCGACGGCCTGCGCTCATTGCGGGTCTGACAAGATCACGCAGGAAACCGATGTGCTCGATACTTGGTTCTCCTCGGGCCTGCTGCCGGTTTCAGTGTTTGGTTGGCCGAACATCACGGCGGAATCCCGCGCAGATTTCGACGCGTTTTATCCGACCAGCCTTTTGGTGACTGGCTTCGACATCCTGTTCTTCTGGGTGGCGCGCATGATCATGATGGGCTGCTGGTTTGCCGGGGATGTTCCCATGCCATATGGGTCGCCCAGAAAACTGGAAGACGCAGTTCCGTTTCGCGAGGTATACATCCACGCGCTGGTGCGCGATGCCAACCGCGAGAAGATGTCGAAGACCAAGGGCAACGTAGTGGATCCGATCGAAATCGTGAAGCAGTTTGGAACGGATGCGGTGCGCTTCACTCTTGCCTCTATGGCTTCGCCGGGAACGGATATCGCGTTCAACGTGGCGCGGACTGAAGGCTACCGCGCGTTCGCCAACAAGATTTGGAATGCGGCGCGGTTCTTGTTTATGAATGTGGATCGCGCGGCGGAGGTCGGCATCGTAGTTGATCCGTCGGTGCTCGGCGGTATGCCTGAAGCAGGCGCCGATGCGCCGCTTGAAGCGCGGTGGATTGTGGCTGAACTGCATGCGACAGCCGCCAAGGTAAATCAGGCGCTTGAGAACTACCGCTACGACGATGCGGCGAATACGATCTACCAATTTTTCTGGGGCAGCTTCTGCGATTGGTATCTGGAGATTGTAAAGTTGCGGCTGGATTTTTCAGAGACAGCCGACAAGACTGCGACCAAGGCCGCACTGACCACGCTGGTGAGCGTTTTTGAAGCGGCGCTGCGATTGCTGTCGCCGTTCATGCCCTTCCTGACAGAAGAGCTGTGGCACGCTGTCTACGACGGAAATCCGCCTGCGAAATCGATTGCGCTGTCGCGTTATCCGGTGGCTGCCGAAGGCAAGATTGACGAGGCCTCGCTGGCTGCGATGGGACTACTGCAGAACCTCGTGGTGGAGGTGCGCGCACTGCGCAAAGAGATCGGCGTGGAGGAAAAAGCTTCGACCCCCATCGAATTGCGCATCGGAGCTGAACATCAAGCGACCGTGCAAGAAAACCTTGCATTGGCCGAACGCCTGGCACGTGTGAGCCAAGTGCGTTTTGTTGAGCAGATTTCCGCGGGTCTTTCGAAACATAACACTGCCGCCTTTGAAGTGGGCGTAGTATATGAGCGCACAATTGATGTGGCCGCTGAGCGACAACGCCTGATGAAAGAAAAGGCAAAGCTCGAACAGATGATTTCGAATGCCGATCGTCAATTGAATAACCCGGGCTTCATTTCAAAGGCCCCTTCACATGTAATTGAGGGGCTGAAGAAGCAGCAAGTGACGGCGAAACAGTTGCTCGAAAAGGCGCGTGAGGATCTCGATTCCCTTCCCGGATAAAGGTACGTAATGCCCTGCGTGTGTGCGAAATGTCTTCGTCATCTCCGGACACTTGGGCTTGAGCAAGAGCCGGACTCGAAAGCCGTTCTTCACACGGCATACCGAAGGGCAGCCAAGACCTGGCATCCCGACCGATTTGAACGGGAACCCGGTAAGCGGCGGGAAGCGGAAGAATTCTTCAAGCAGATTCAGGTGGCGTATAGCGAGTTGTTGGAGCACCTGAAAGCTCCGGTCGAATGGCCGATGATTCCGGAGCCGTTTGCAGTACACAGGCAACCTGTAAATATGCCTGAAATATCGTTCGGAGGGGCGCCCGGTTGCTTCGTTTTCCCGAACTTCTCCATGAGGGCGTTCGAGACCATTATGAGCCTGGGACAAGAAGAGAATCAGGCAGTTGCTATCGTCGATTTGTCTGGCTCAGCTTCGCTAACGGGCAGTTTTTCTCAGTACCTTCTTTTGACGACACATGGAATCTTCGTTCGTGACAGGCGCAACATTGTTTCGCTGCTGTGGTACAAGGACCTGGGCGATGTGAAGCTTGTAGACCGGCTCAGTGGTCGATGGTCTTCGATATGGGGGAATTTGACCGGGACGATCTACGGAAACCAACCGAGGTTGCGGCTGGAAATTCATCGGCGCATTGGCGGCAAGTTTTTTGCGATTGCCAGCGAGGCCGATGACAATGTAAAGAGAGTTATTTGGAGCTTTCTCAAACAGAGAAAATCTCAGTTGCAGCGATAAGACGGGAAACGAGCGCATGGATTGGAAGAGCCACCGTATTGAAGCGTTGCTGGAGCTGGCCCTGGTTGAAGACCAGGCCGTTGCTGATGCGACTACGAACCTGACCATCGATCCGAACCTGCGCGCTTCCGGCGCCGTTATCGCACGACAGGATATGGTGGTCGCCGGTCTGGGCGCGGTGCCGCGCTTCTTTGAGATCTTTGCCCGACTCGACCCGCGGCCCCCGGCGCATACGCGCTTTGAGGTCATCAGCCATCCGGAAATTTTCGACGGCGTGCGCGTTCATGCCGGCCAGGTGCTGGCGGTGATTCGCCACAACGCCCGCGCGCTGCTGAGTTGCGAACGCGTAATTTTGAACCTGATCCAGCACCTGAGCGGCATTGCCACACTGACGCGGCAA
>JADGNO010000084.1 GCA_017883405.1 Occallatibacter sp.
CTCTGCTGGTGGCTCATCGAGATGCGCGGCTGGCACACGTGGTCCCGGCCCTTCCTCTGGCTGGGTTCAAACGCCATCGTGGCCTACGCTCTCTCCACATTCGTCGGCAAACTGGGATCAATCATCAAGGTGAGTGACGGGACAGAGGTGACCGCGGTACAGACCTGCATTTACCAGCACTGGTTCGAGCCGCTGGCACAAGCGAAGAATGCGTCGCTGGCCTTCGCCATCTGCTATCTGGCGATATGGACGCTGCTGGCATGGGGCTTGTATCGGAAGAAGATCTTTGTGAAAGTCTGACGGGTAAGTGCGTGGCGCCTTGAGAGACGCTTCATTGTGGTTCAGGCGCGGTTACTCGCGGCTTCACATCCACATTGTGATACACGACGATCTTCCATTCGCCGGCGTCCTTCACCATCACCTGCAAAAGCCGGGTACGTAGGCGTCCGTTGGGATCAAGATGCGTGCCGGGTGGCGGACCCGATGCAGGAAACCCTGAAATCCACGTGAATGTTTCCACAACAGCCGCATCGCGGCGGACGAACCTGAGCGAGACAACGTCCTGGCGAAGCACGGTGCCCCGAAACATCCCCTTAAAGATTTCTTCGTGCCTGTCGAGGAATGCTTGATGTCCGGTGAAGAACATCCCCAAAATATTGGTGAAAGTGCCATCGGCGGCGAAATGTTGCGAATAGACTTGAGCATCCCCCTTGTTCCAAGCAGCTACTTCCTCTTGGAGGATGTTGCGAATGGTAGCCTCGTCCGACTTGCCCTGGGCGGCAGAAACGGTCGCGAAAATCAGCGCCGTGAAAATCAACGACGTTTTCATTCAGTTTATTCTCCGCATTGACAGTGTGCCACCAGACTGCACCGGCGCAGCGTTGCGCATGCGCGACGACCATTCTGTGGCTCTGGAATTATGCCTGAGTCACGGGCAATCCGGATAGCAATCGGCGATAACAGGCGTTCAGAATTTGACCGGCTTCGTCACTGCCGCCTGCTGCTTCATCGTCTCACCAGGCTTTGGCTCAACCAGCTTCATGTACTCCGTCAGCGTAACAAAGCGATAGCCTCGAGCTTTGAGATCGCTGATCAGTCGCGGCATGATGGCTGCCGTGGTTGAGAGTTCGTGGAAGGCGAGGATGTGCGTGTAAGTGCCTTTCTTCTCGCGCTGCCCTATCTGCTGTAATACTGCGTCCGGCAGAGACGGCTTAGGACATCCTACGGCCTTGCCCGCGCACAGGTAGTCGAGCGAATTGACGTCGCGCAGGGCCATGGGATTTTCCGAGGAAATGGTCAGCACACGATAGCCCTGTTTCTGCAAGTCCCGCCGCGCGTCATCGGTCAGGATCCAGTCCGGAGGGCGGACGTACCGGGGCTGTGTGCCGGTAACGGCCTTGATTGCCTGGGCTCCGCGGTCCACGTCATGCATGACCCACTGCTCGCCGTTTTTCTTCTCCGCGCTGCGCAGTTCCAGATGGCTGTAGGTGTGGTCTTCCAGTTCGTGGCCGCGCTGGATCAGACGCTCCGCTGCGTCAAGGCAGCTAACGCCGATATCTTCTTCATGTCTGGGTTCGCCCCACGTCTTGGGCGTAAGCCGCCAGCCGACCACAAAAAACGTCGCTTTCACGCCATTCTGGTCGAGGATATCGACCAGCCCTTGAGCAGGATGCGCAGTCTTGCTGCCGAACAGGACATACGGCCGGGGCCCATCGTCAAATGTAAGCGCGATCAGCTTGTCAGCCGGGGAACCAGTAGTAATCTTCGCGACCGGGCGGGCCGTGGCCAAAGGCGTCTCTTTGGACTGCACGCCTCCGGCAACGGTATGGCTGGCAACAGTAGATGAGTTGTTAAGACCCGTGCCGACACTGAGAGAGTGCGTGCCACTACATGCACTGAGCACACTGAGAGCGGCAATTGACAACAAGAATCTAACGTAGCCCATCAAAATCACCCCGACCGACCGGCTTAATTCCGGAAACGGTTCAACTCCAAAACTTGTGCGGGGAGACGGATGAAATATGAAGCGGCAGTGGCAGATCGTTAGCCAATTTTTATCATGGGCGACTGCTGTTGGTTAGAGTCCGAAGGTCGTTGACGAAAGTAATCATGCGCGGGATGGACGGCATTGCAGGATCGGGTCGGGGCGGTATCAGGAGAACATGCAGAAATAAAGCACAGAAAAGAAGGACTGGAGAAGCAGGCTTTGCCATTCCAGTCCTTCATTAAGTGTTACTGATTTAGGAGAAATGTTTTGGTCATCGTTTTCACTGCTGATCTTTACCTCCTTTCGCTCGGTCTGAGGTGCTGAGCGCGGGAACGGAGGTGAAGGCGGCCTCCGTTCCGCACGTAGCCGGCGCCCCAGGGAAGGGACGCGAGTGAGCTTGTGCAGGGCTGACTCTGCGCCGGCTATTCGTTGAAACCTGCCCGACTGCATGGCCTGATCCGTAGGCCACTTTTGTAGCGAAGGCCCCCGGGGCCTACGGATCTTTCATATGCACTGTGTCCATGCATTGCGCGGCTGCGCTTACACCGTCACCTAGTTGCAGCCCGGGCTGGGACCACCATCCAGACCCTGGCAGAACTTGGGCAATGATGCGCCGCCGCCTGCGCCGACCGCTGGAATGGTGATGGTTTGCTCGTTGAGCGCTCCATCGGTGATGACCATGCCGTTGGGAATGATCAATGAAGGATGGTCGAAAGGCGCGCTCTGAGAGCGAACGCGTTCATCAGTAAGCGACTTCAGGAATGCAACGACCGCAGCCTTGTCGTCCGCGCTAAAGCCGGCGCGCTGCAAGTTAGGGTCAACATCCACGGAAGGGAAATCGCCGCCGCGACTGTAGAAATCCACAACCTGATCCAGAGTGGCCTGGCCGCCGTTGACGAAGTACGGCCCTGTGAGCTCGACGTTGCGCAGGCTAGGAGTTTTTACTGCTCCGCGGACTGCAACGGGCGCACCGGCGGGAATTGACGTTCCGGCAAGCTTGCCCATGGAAGCGAGTTGCGCCGCGGAGAGTGAAGCGAGCCCTGAAGGATCGGAAGCAGCGATTCCCATGTCGTCGTCTGTGGGCCTGACGCCGATGTTATGGAAGCCAACATCATGCCAGCGTCCGCCGGGCAAACGCTCTACGACGCCGCGCGAAGCAACGCTGGAAACCGTTGCGTCAGTGAATTCGCCGCCGTTGTGGCAGTTGGTGCATCCACCTTTGCCCTGGAAGCGATCAAGACCGCGCTGTTCAAGAGAGCTGAGCGCGCCGCGATTGCCTTCCATGAACTGGTCAAAGCGCGAACTGTCTGAGACAAGCGTGGCCTCATACATCTGTATGGCTACGCCCCAGAACATTGAGAAGTTGTATTCCATTTGCGAATACTCGTCGGTGTTCAAGGGCCGGCCCAGATGCAGGAAGTGGCTGTCCTTATCAACGATCACGTCTGAGCTCCACCACTTTGGCTGGAACGCAGCCTGGATCATGGAAACATAATCCGTATTGAGGCCGGTGAAAGGATCCGCGCTCAGGCTGCCGAGAACGCTGTCATTCGGCGAAACCTGCTGCAACACCAGCGGCGTGAGCGAAAGCATCTTCTTGCCCATCTTTACGAACGGACGGCCCGTGGCGGACATCTCAACGTCGCTGCCCGGAGGCCCAACGGCCTGCGAAGCCAGCGCTGAATTGGAGAGGCGCAGCGTCACCTCATGAACAATGTCCAGGCTGGAGGCGTCGGTTTGCAGGAGAGATGCATTGGGATCGCCCGTGCCGAATGGATTGACGCCATTGAAAGTGTTCTGCGCGCGGCCGTCCCAGAAGTTGCGATAGTTAAAGATCGCGTTGATCACTGGCGGAGCATTCCGTGGCGTCGATCGCCGAACGTTGAGCTGAGCGCCGGAAGTATCGGTGATGGACCAGACGGGATCGGCGATAGATGTTTCGTCTTCAGGGCCGAGACCCAGGATTACGTCATTGAAATTGTTCCGCAGAACGCCTTGCGATCCGACGATGTTGTTGTTGTCAGAGAGCACAGCGGAATTCGCACGATTTATGTCGGCCAGCTGGTGCAGCGGGAAATCGCTGACGCTAAGCTGGTGGTTCGGGCCAAATCCTGGATGGAATATTGTCGAATCGGCAGACGGATTGCCATTGCTGTCCACGCGACGCAGGCCTGGATCAGTCTGGTTCATGGTGCGGCTGTCAGCGCCAGCATTGAAGTGGCAGGTGGCGCAAGCGGTGAAACCGTCGCTGCCAAACTGCATCTCCCAGAAGAATGCCTTGCCCAAAGCGATTGCTGCCGCCTTATCGCGGACCAGGTCACTAAGCTCCGCGGCGGTTGGCCCCGGGACAGGGACGGTCTTGAGCGAACTGAGTTTCCGATTGCCGCCCCGGCCTGAAGCCGGATTGGCCGTTTGATTAGCGCTCTGAGTTCCACCCTGATTGCCAGTTGGATTTTTCGCGCCGCCGGAATTGGCGCCCTTTGACGAGGTACTGCTAGTGTTTCCGTTGCGACCACTATTGCCGCTGCCGCTGTTGCCGCCGCCACTATTACTACCACCACTATTTCCGCCGCCACCGCCGGAGCCGGATCCGCCGCTGGAAAAGGCCATGGCGCATGCGAGCGTTAGCACCAGACCGGTTAATTTTTTGCTCATCCTCATATGTAACTTCCTCCTGATTTTTCAAAACGGCCAGGCCAGAAAACCTGCTAATCGTTTTCTTGCTGGCTCCGATTCATCGCGCAGCCATGGGCAATGAACTCGTTCAGGGTTAATGCATTCCTTCGGCCAAGCTTGCGGGGATATAACAGGAACGTTTCGAGCTAATGCGAATTTTGATATCAGCCGTGTTTTCTGTAGCTTGCAGAGAATATATGAACGGATGGTTAGGAGCTTGCCGGCGACGATTTTCAGCGAATGGTAATCGGCTTCCAAAAGGCGAGTGGAACTCGATTTCCAGTGGGCTGAATGGCGAGAGACGTACTCGGTCGACAAACAAAAAACTGGCCGGGACCCAGTGTGGCGTCTCCGGCCAGTTTTCCTACAGCGCGCGGCCATCGTTGTAGATCTTGAAATACTGCTCCTGGTGTACCGATTGAGGTTTAGCGGTTAAAG
>JADGNO010000085.1 GCA_017883405.1 Occallatibacter sp.
AGGTTGTGCAGTTGTACGTTTCAGGTGGGCCCGGTGGAGAAGTTCGCCGCCTGCGCGGTTTTCAACACATTCATCTGCGTGCCGGAGAGAGCCGGAAGGTGAACTTCACCCTCGCGGCTGACGATCTTCCAAAATCGAAAGTGGAAATCAGCGTCGGTGGCGGGCAACCCCTCAGCTACATACCGCACTTGACTGGATCGCTCTAACGAACTCAGCCAGTGGCCGTGATTACAGAACGTTTTCTAAATGACATGGAATTCCGAAAGTGAGGAAAGATGAAGCGCAGGGATTTTATTAAATCAGGCGCGGCTGTTGTGGGTATAGCGGGCGCTCCCAATTTGCTGCCGAAGCTACTGGAAGGCGAAGCTGTATCGCAAAAATCGCCGAAACCTTCAGGCAAGAATGCCGCAGCGCCAAAAGAGAATCGTTCCGCCGAATATCTTCGCCGTGCAAAGACTGACAAATTCCTGCCCAAACCACCCGTATTCGCTGCGTCGAAATTGACGCCCGATGTTGATATCTCGCCAATGCCACTCGTTGAGCGGCTCAAGCGCAACATCGTTCCGCGCAAGGGCTTTTGCAGCACCGCGCCCGGCAAGACGACCAGCGATGGCATCACCTCCGGCAATGGCCACATGAATATTGAAGTGGCCAGCGATCCGTACTCCGAGCAGATTCTTTTCCATCACGAAAGCCTTCTGGTGCCGTGGAAGCGCCCATTTGAAGCAGCAAAGGCTGCGAATGTGTTTCCGGAAGTGCGGCAGCTGGCATTAGACGGCAAGTATCAGGAATCGATCGAACTCGCGTTCAAAGAAATGAACAAGGGACCCATCAAACAGAACACCGGTCCTCATCCCACCGTCCCGGCATTTCTCATGCGTATGGAATTACCCAAGACGTCGTCGGTCAAGAACTACCTGCGCACTGTGAATTTCGAAACCAGCGAAGCAAACATTTATTGGAGCGATGAGCACGGAGACTGGCTCAGGAAAACTTTTACTTCGCGGCCCGACGATGTTGTGGTTCAGCTAATGACCGCGCCGAATGAGCAAAAGGTGAATGCGCGAATCGTAGTCGAGAGGTACTCGCGAGGACGCCGCAACCAGGGAGGATTGTTCGGGAGCAATACCGGAGAGAGCGAAGTTAAGCAGGACTTCAATGATGAGCGGCTCATCTACAAGTGCCGCCTCGATCCCTCCGTTGACAACAGCGGTTACGCCGGAGTGGTTCGCGTGGTTCGCAACGGCGGATCGGCAAAGATGGACGGTGACACGCTGGTCATCGAGAACGCGTCATCAGTACTGCTTCTCACGCGCATTGAATGGTTCGCAGATTATAGCGAAGAAAAAGTTGAAGTCCTGAGGCAGGCTGTCGAGCAGCTGAGTCCAGACTACAATGCAATCCTCGAGCGGCATCGCAAAGTGCAGTCGGAAGCCTTGAACCGCGTCACCGTCGACTTTGGCGGTGCCTCTCAGTACGGAATGTCATCGGAAGAATTGCTCGTCGACCAACGGTCGCGGCGAGACTATTCGCCTGCGCTTCTCGAAAAGATTTTCGAGATGGGCCGCTACTGGTTCATTCTTGCAAGCGGAAAATATCCAACCATGCAGGCCGAGACAAATGCCAACATTAACCTGCAAATTGCGCCCGGTCCGCAAGGGGATTTGCGAGAGGGCATGGACGCCTACTTCAACTGGATGGAGAGTCTTACGCCGGATTTTCGCGTGAATGCCAAAAATATTTACGGCATGCGCGGCACCTTCTATTCGCTTATCCCACAGCAGAATGTTGGCGTTTCCTTTCATTACTCCTATGCGTCTTCCACGGGAGAAATCTGGCCGCATATGTATTGGATTTCTGCAGGAGGCTGGTGCTGTCGTCCATTCTGGGATCACTACCTTGTCACGGGCGAGATGGAATTTCTGCGCAATCGCATCGTCCCCGCATACAAGGAGCTGGCACTGTTCTACGAAGACTTCCTGACTGCCACCGACAAGGATGGAAATTACATTTTTGCGCCATCTTTCTCGCCGGAAAATAATCCGCTCAACACCGGCCCCGGCGCAATGATGTCGGTCAATGCCACGATGGACATTTCGGTTTGCAGGGAAGTGCTTGGCAATCTGATTGAGGCTTGCGAGACGCTTGGCATCGACGCCGACAACGTGCCGAAATGGAAGGCCATGGTGGCCAAGCTGCCACCGCACATGTTGGAACCAGACGGCACGCTGAAGGAATGGGCATGGCCCACCTTGGAAGAGCGTTATTCCCATCGGCACGTCTCTCATCTTTACGGAGCGTGGCCGGGCGATGAAATCGATCCGGATCGCACGCCGCAACTGGCCTTTGCTGCCATGTTGGCTGATAGAAAACGCGTACCCGAGCGGCTTGCTGCTCACGGCCGCTGCCACCGCGCGCTGGTGGGGGCCCGGCTCAAAGATTGCTACATGGTCGATACTGAACTTCGGCAATTGATTGAGCAAGGTTACGTAGCACGAACGTTGCGATGCTCTCACGATCCGTGGGCCTTTCCCATGCCTGACGCGCAGGGCGGCATTCCCACCATCATGATGGAAATGCTGGCCTACTCGCGTCCCGGCGTGATCGAAGTGCTTCCAGCCCTGCCGGAAACACTCGTGAAAGGTTCAATCGACGGAATGCTTGCCCGTACCTTTGCCAGAATAGACAAACTCGCCTGGGACATGGATGCCAGGACTGTCGAGTTAACGGTGACCTCGTTCCGCAAGCAAGACGTAACACTGATTGCGCGATACGGGATTGAGAAGATCATCGCGACAGAAGGCGCGTTGACAACCCCGCTCAAGGCCGGCACGGCTACTGTAGATGTACATTTGCCGCTGAATAAGCCAGTGACCTTCCGCATGACTCTGGGCCACGACAAACCGATCGATTGGGTCGATCAGATGGCTTCGGCATAGCGCATTCACTCACTCTGCATGGAAAGAGAAACGGCTCAAACTGTTTCTCTTTCCTGCGTTATGGGGCGATGCTTGCCCGGAGTCCATTTTTGAAGCAGGCGACATATTGGCTTGAAAAAGCATCCTTGTTCGTCATGATTCGCAAACTCAAATCCGGACAGTTTCGCTTATATTCACGCAAGAAGAGTCCTGAGACAGGCAAACGCCGCAACTTGGGCACGTTCGGCACGCTTGAGAAGGCCAAGCAGCACGAACGCGAAGTGCAGTACTTCAAAAAGCACTAGGCATTTTGAGTCGGCGGCTGATTGCGGCCTCAGTCATATTGTTGGATAACCACTTGTCCGATCGCCGCATCACATTCAAAGTCGCAGCAGGATCAGTGTCTCCGCGCGCCGGGAGGGAAAATGGCAGATCGTCCATATTGGTCGGGGCAGTTGAAGGTATCACTCGTCTCCTTCGGAATCCAGTTGTACTCGGCCACCAATTCAAGCAGCGGGATAAATTTTCATCAGATCGACCGCGCCTCTGGCCAGCGAATCCGTCACCTGAATGTGGTGGGAGACAAGGAGCCTGTCGAGAACGCCGAAATCGTCAAAGGCTATGAGTACAGCAAAGGCAAGTATCTTCTCATTGAGCCCGACGAGATTTCCAAGGTCCGCATCGAGACCAAGAAGACGATCGACGTTCAGCAATTTGTCGAATTGTACGAACTGCCTCCCGGCATTTTTGAAAAGCCATACTTCGTAGTTCCGGATGCCAAAGAGTCGAGCGATGCCTTTGCAGTGGTGCGCAGAGCCATGGAACAAGCCGGCAAGGCAGCCATCGGCGAGATTGCCTTTGGCGGCCGCGAACACCTGGTAGCAATCGCCGTCCCCCCTGACGGATCGGCTGGTCTAATGGCTTACACGCTTCGCTACTCAGAAGAATTGCGCAAGAGCACAGATTATTTTTCTGATATTCCCAGTCCGGAAAAGGTCGACAAGAAGCAGCTTGCAATGGCGACTCAGCTGATTGAAGCCTACTCCACCCCCTTCGATCTTGAAGCGTTTAAGGATGACTACGAGGCAGCGCTGCAAGAGTTGATTGAAGCCAAGCGCAAGAACGCTCCATTACCGGATGAAGAAGAAGCGCCAAGGCCGACCAAGGTTGTCAATCTAATGGACGCGCTGCGAGAGAGCGTCTCGAAGGCTAAAAAGCCTGTGGCCAGCGAGCGCCGCACTGGCAAAGCCGCCGCGCAAAAAGGCCCTGTTCTGGTCAAAGCAACCAAGCGCAAGCACAGCGCGGCATAAGCAATGGTCCCAAAAGCAAAAAAGAAGGCCAAAGCCGCTCGAAGCTCAAATCCTCTCAATCGCTATCAGTCGATGCGCGATTTTGGCGTCACTGAAGAGCCGCGCGGAGCTGCGCGCAAACCAAAGTCACCAGTTCGCGACGGATTGCCTTTCGTGATTCAGAAACACGCGGCAACGCGGCTGCATTACGACTTCAGGCTAGGATGGGACGGAGTGCTCAAGAGCTGGGCCGTCACCAAGGGGCCTAGTTATAACCCAGCAGACAAGCGTCTGGCAGTGCAGGTAGAGGATCATCCTTGGGAATATCGTAACTTCGAAGGGATCATTCCGAAGGGCCAGTATGGCGGCGGCACCGTGATGGTTTGGGACAAAGGTGTATGGATTCCTCACGGTGACGTTGACCAGGGATTGAAAGATGGACATTTGAAATTCGAGCTTCACGGTAAGAAGCTGGTCGGCGATTGGGTTCTTGTCCGAATGCATGGACGCGATGATCGGCCCGACAAACCAAACTGGCTGCTTATCAAAGAGAAAGACGAATTTGCGCGAGAGGCCTCAAGCGCAAAAATTACGGACGAAGCACCGGACAGCGCGGCAAGTGGTCATACTATGGAGCAGATCGCTGCCAGCAAAGACCGCGTGTGGAATTCGAAAGATTCCAGCTCGAACGCGGCACAAAGTGCAGTTGAGGTGAAGAATTCTCAGCTCCAGAAGATACATAAATCATCGACCAGGAAGCCAATAGCGGAGGTTCGAAAGCTTCCAGTGAAAAAGTTTCCTGGTTTCATTTCGCCGCAATTGGCGCAATCAACAACTGCTGCGCCCGGCGGCGAGGACTGGATTCACGAACTGAAACTTGACGGCTATCGAATCCAGATCCAGTTGCAATCCGGTGAACGACCAAGCCGCGGGAATCGCAGCGTCAAGTTGTTTACTCGCAAAGGGCTCGACTGGAGCGCGCGCATGCCCGACATTGCATCAGCTGCACGGCAACTGCCGGTCACAAGTGCCATTCTAGATGGTGAAGCCGTCGTGCTTGACGACCGCGGTGTAAGTAACTTCTCCGAACTGCAGGCAGCCTTTCAGGGAGATAGACAGAGTTACATCACTTACTACGCATTCGACCTCCTCTATCTCGATGGACACGATCTGCGTGATTTACCACTTATTAAACGTAGAAGCATCCTTGAGAAGTTATTTATTGAAACAGAAGGGACCCCGCTCAAAATGAGCGAGGGTATTGAAGGCAACGGCGCAGTGGTATTTGAAAAAGCCTGTGCCCTAGGCGCGGAAGGGATTGTCTCGAAGCTTGCAACTTCGAAATATACGTCCCGCCGCTCCGGAACGTGGCTCAAGATCAAGTGTTATCTCGAACAGGAGTTTGTCATTGGTGGATTCACGCTCCCATCGAACGGTACCGTTGGAGTCGGCGCATTGCTTTTGGGCTACTACCAGGCCGGTAAACTCCGTTACGCCGGAAGAACAGGGACAGGATTTACGCAGTCGACGCACCGTTCACTACGTGCAAGCCTCGATAAGTTGGTGTCGAAGCAGTCACCGTTTGTTGATGTGCCGCGGGAGATGCAGCGCGGCGCACACTGGGTGAAGCCGCAACTCGTTGCCCAGGTCGCATTCTCAACATGGACGCGCGACAACTTGGTAAGGCAGGCTGCATTTAAAGGCTTGCGTGAAGACAAGCCGGCTAATGAAGTGACGCGTGAAACTGCTATATATCAGGAGAGCAGGGGGTCCGCCAAAACGGCAAAGCAAAGTTCGCAGGTTCCCCCGCGGAAAGGCAAAGCTGCAATGCAGGACGTGGCGTTAACTCATCCCGAGAAAGTGCTTGACGCCGAGAGCGGCTTGACTAAACTGGCGCTCGCCGAGTACTTCGAAGCAGTATCCGATAACATGTTGCCACACGTTGCCGACAGACCTTTAAGCGTTGTGCGTTGCCCCGATGGAAATAGCAAGCCATGCTTCTTTCAGAAGCATGTGGGAATGGGTACCGCTCGCGGAGTGAAGAGTGTCACAATCCGGAATCGAAAGAGTGGAGTGAAGGAAGAGTTCTTAACGGTGGACTCCCTCAGCGGACTAATCGGCTTAGCGCAGATGGGAGTGCTCGAAATTCATACCTGGGGTGCCCGCAATGAATCGGTAGATCATCCGGACAGAATCGTATTCGATCTCGATCCAGACCCCTCAATAGATTGGGAGACATTGGCCGCAACCGCGCAAGAATTCAAGAAGCGGCTAAGTAAAGTTGGGCTGAAGAGTTTCTTGAAAACGACGGGCGGCAAAGGGCTACATGTTGTCGCTCCCATACGGCCGGAGCACGAGTGGCCTACGATCAAGCAATTTGCGCATGAACTGGTGCTTCAGCTTGAGCGCGAGCAGCCAAGGCTCTACATAACCAAAATGTCTCTTGCCGCGCGGAAGAGCCGCATTTATCTCGATTATCTGCGGAACGATCGTGAGGCAACATCAATTGCTCCTTATTCGCCGCGTGCACGCAACGGGACCCCTGTAGCTATGCCACTTAGATGGGACGAGCTGAAGCCAACTAACATGCCTAAGTTCTATGTTAGCGACTTCGATAAGTGGAACGGACGATTGCGGCGTGATCCATGGAGTAAGTTACCCAAAACCGATCAGTCACTCAGTAAGACGCCGCGAGCTGATAAGAAATAGCGATCAGTTCGTTCCATCTGATTTGAACGCATGAACGTGGAGTCCTTTCGCTTGAGCCTGATCGCGCATCTTGTGCAAGGTGTCGTTCTATGGTGCTGCCGCCAATCTCTCGTGACGCCTCAACCGTTCTGCGAGTGTACTCGCGTAAGCAGCCCCCGAGAGCAACGGAATAGAAGTTCGTGGCATCACAGCAGACGCCTACAACTGACATCGAGCTCCAGCAACTATTTTGGCTGGGAATTCGCGAAGTTATGGCATTTCGAAGGACTTGTCGCTTGTGTATGTAAATTGAGATCGTGACGAAAGCGCTTTTCAATTTTGCGAAGACAAGGATCGCGGAGTGGATGAGTGTTCCTCTCCGCACTTCTCTTTGCATTTCATAGTTGACGCCCCACTGGTTAAAGCCGCCATTCTCCAACTTTTGTGACGAATTGCCATCTCCCGGTGGCGAACTGTGCAAACTCATCGTGCGGAGGTCTCTTGCCGGGATGAGCCTTCCGTGTTGCCTTCAAAACTCTTGATAAAGTTCATTCAGATGAGTTGGTCATCCGGCAGATCCGACATCCCCATCATTCCCTTGAAAGTTACGCGAACGTGAATGACTTCCTCCCTCCTGGAGAATCCAATCATGCGTTCAAGTTTGGTACTACAGTTCACCTTGGCGCCGCTTGCATGCTTTGTCGTTGTTTGTATACTCATGTCTACGGCAACATCGTCGCGGGCATTGGATACTAATGTTCCGCGGCAACAAACTGAAGCTGAAAGCCGATCGGTCAAACAGGAGATACAGTTAGCTGCGTCTTATCTGGCTGGTCGCGGAGTCGTACAGGACTTAGCTCAATCTGCATATTGGTATGAACGGGCTGCCAATGC
>JADGNO010000086.1 GCA_017883405.1 Occallatibacter sp.
TGCTCCGGGCCAATGCGCGCGCAACATTCTGCGTCCGCCGTCTCAAGCTGCGCTTACTTTTGCCGATATCCACTTCAATTCGCCTTCGAAAGGGTCAACGGAAATGCAGTGGTTACGTAATCTTCCTATCTCTCGCAAAATGACTTTTGCATTCGGCATTGTATGCGGTCTCTGCGTCATGCTTGGCGGCTACACTCTTTTCACTTTTCACGGCATTTCCGCGGAAACAGCCGACGTGAGTGAAAATGCATTTCCTTCGGTCATTCAACTGGCCCGCATCCAGCAGATCATGAACGTTATCAGGCGGAGCGATATGGATCTCATACTCTGCCAGACAACAGCGTGCGCCGCAACGCATCAGGCAGAGCGCCAGAAGGCGATTGATGAATATCAAGCTGGGCTCAAGACGTATGAGCAGTTCATTACCTATCCCGAAGAACGCGACGTTTATCAGAAGTTCTCGGGAGCCTTCAGCCAGTATCTTGACGTGAGCAATCGTGCCGTCAGTTCGTTAGCCGCCGGCAAAACCGGCGACGCACTCGATCTTATTGGCTCCGATAACACGATTGCCATCATGAAGAATGCTCTATCGGCTGTATCGCTGACCATCGATCTGAATTCCAAGATGGGAATGGGGCAAGCTAAGTCGGCGACGCAATCAAGTGCCCGCGCTACCGTTATCGACGCGGTTGTCACACTTCTAATCGTCGTTCTCTGCGCATTTACCGGCGCACTGCTCGCCCACGAGATCGGGCCGCGTGTTGGAAGACTTAAGAACGCTGTGCAGGCCATGGCTAACAAGGATCTCTCGGTGAACGTTCGCGTGTCTGGCACCGATGAAATTGGGCAATTGGGCACCGCGTTGAACACCGCAGTGGCGTCGATGCGCTCGGTTTTACAATCTGTTGCCAAAGGTGCGGAGGTACTGTCGTCCTCCACGACCGAGATAAGCACGCGCGCAGTGCAGAACGCAGGCAATGCTCATACCGAGTCCAGCAAGATCAACCAGATCGCCGCCGCGGCCCAGGAGATGACAGCGACAATCGGTGAAATCAGCCACAACGCTGAAAGCGCCGCCTGCGCAAGCCGGACTTCTGCTCAAACAGCCGACAAGGGCGGAGCCGTGATGCAATCGGCTGCAGCCACCATGGAAAAGATCGCAGCCGCCACCAGTTCCGTGTCTGAAAAGATGACCTCGCTTGCTCATCGCTCTGAAGAGATCGGCAAAGTGGTCAACGTGATTCAGGAGATCAGCGAGCAGACCAATCTGCTGGCTCTGAACGCTGCCATTGAAGCGGCACGAGCTGGAGAGCATGGACGCGGATTCGCGGTAGTAGCCGGCGAAGTTCGTCGACTGGCAGAGCGCACCAAGGGCGCCACGGAAGAAATTGCCGGCACCATCCGCAGTATCCAGGATGAAACTCGAGAGACACTCAACGTGATGAACGAAAGCCGCTCGGCCGTCGAAACCGGATTGCAGGAAACTTCGCACGCGCATCAAAGCCTGGAAGCCATCATCGAGTCTTCTCGGCAAGTTGAACATCAGATCAACCTGATTGCGACAGCAGCCACGCAGCAGACGTCGGCATCGAGTGAAATTTCAGAATCCGCTGGGCAGATTTCGCAATTGTCGAATGAAACAGCGCAGGCGTCAGAAGAAGCGGTTGTGGCCCTCAAGAACCTTGCAGAACTGGCATCCGATCTCGATGGCATGATTCGCCAATTCAACTTTGAAGAAGACAAGCAGCCCGGAGGGAAGATTGGATTTTCCGGGACTGCGGTGCACCAGCCGGAGTTTCGCTCCGCGCACTACTAGAGCCCGGCGGGGCCTGGCCCCACCAAACGTTTCTCCTCCATTTCCTGCGCTGCCGCACGACCACGGCAGCGCATTTTTTGGGCATATCTTCACCGCTTGGCTCATCTTTGAAATTCGGTGGCTATGGTAGCCTCCGATTAAGCACCATTCGCCCTGGTGCCGTGAATGTTCCCACGGGCGGAATCTGCTTCACATTCGGGGAGAACGATTCGAATGAGCGCCATTAAATACGACTTGATCGTCATTGGTTCCGGGCCGGCGGGTCAACGCGCCGCTGTAGCCGCCTCCAAAATGAACAAGCGCGTGGTCGTCGTCGAGGCCCGAACGGTCGTGGGCGGCGTGTGTATCAACACCGGAACCATCCCTTCAAAGACGATGCGCGAGGCCGTACTCCATCTTTCTGGCTACAACTACCGCTCTGTATACGGCATCAACTATCGGGTCAAGGAAAAGATCACCATGGCGGACCTGGCGTTTCGGACCCAGGCGGTGATTAAAACTGAAGTGGACGTAACGGAGGCCCAGCTTTCGCGCAATGGTATCGATGTTGTGCACGGCGTCGCGCGCTTTCTCAGTCCTACCCAGGTTCATGTCGAGGGTCCGCAGACCGAGACTACGCTGGAAGCGGACCGCATCATCATTGCCGTCGGCACCAAGCCTGCCACTTCGCCCAAGGTGCCGGTAAACGGGCGAACCATTATCAACAGCGATCAGATCCTGGGCCTTCCCACGTTGCCGCACTCGCTCATCGTTGTAGGCGGCGGCGTGGTGGGCGTGGAATACACCTGCATGTTCGCGGTTCTCGGCGTACGCGTGACGCTGATTGAGAAGCGCGATCGTCTGCTCGAATTTGCCGATCGCGAAATCATTGAGGCGCTCAGCTACCATCTGCGCGATGCGCGCGTAACCATGCGACTTGGCGAAGAAGTTGAAAGCGTAGAAGAGTTGCCGCCCGACACGGTGGTGGCCAACCTTGAGAGTAAGAAACGCGTGTCCGGCGATGCGCTGCTTTACGCCGTTGGCCGCCAGGGCAATGTGGACGACCTCGATCTTGCCGCGGCCGGACTTGAAGCAGACAACCGCGGCCGCATTGCTGTGGACGAGCACTACTGTACCAAGGTCGATCACATATACGCCGTTGGTGATGTGGTCGGATTTCCGGCGCTGGCATCCGTCTCAATGGAGCAGGGCCGCATTGCCGCTGCCCGCGCCTTTAACGATAGCGCCGCCACTTCCAATCCCGGCTTTTATCCCTACGGCATCTACACGATTCCCGAAATCAGCTTTATTGGCAAGACTGAAGAGCAACTGACAGACGAGGACGTTCCCTACGAAGTGGGAATGGCCTATTACCGTGAAGTTGCTCGTGGTCAGATTCGCGGCGATACGACCGGGCGACTGAAGCTTATTTTTCACCGTGACACGCGCAAGGTACTCGGTGTCCATATCATTGGCGAGGGCGCGACCGAACTGGTACACATTGGGCAGGCAGTGATGACGCTCAACGGCACCATCGACTACTTTATCGACACCGTGTTTAACTATCCAACGCTGGCCGAGTGTTACAAGGTGGCTGCGTTCAACGGAATCGGCCGCCTGAACCGCTATCAGACGGGGTGACTCTGGCGCGCATGGGCTGACAGCGATTCCCCGGAGGGCTCTCGATGACTAATGCCATCGGCATCGTGATTACCGATCATATTGTGGCAGGGCGGCTTGAAGATCGGCAGCTCGTGGGCAAGCTTTTGCGTTATCCCGAAGATCCCGGCGAGCCGGACGTACTAAGCTCAATTCCGGTAAGCGAGCTGGTTGGAATTTTCTGCAAGTTCGTCGCAACGCTTGCCGCGAGTAGCACGCAGCCACTAGACGCGATCGGTATCGCGGTACCTGGAATTGTGCGCAATGGAGTTGTGGAAGACTCGCCGAACCTGACACAGATCAAGGGTGTTCATCTTGCCGAAGAGGTATCGCGCGGTCTCGCACAGTGCGGCATCGATGCGCCGGTTAAGATTGCCAACGATGCAGACGCAATTGCCGCCGGGGTGGCTGCCCTTTACGGCCGCATGGAAAAACTTACGCGGGTATGGACGATTGGCAACGGCATCGGCTACGGCCGGTGGCCCTATTTTGAAGGCATCTGGGAAGGCGGCCACATCACCGTAACGCTGGACCCGAAAGAGCGCTACTGCGGCTGCGGCGGGCAGGGTCACCTTGAAGGCATCATGGGCCATCGCGCCATGCGGCTGCGCTTTCTGGACCTTGAGCCTGAAGAAGTATTTGAGAATGCTCGCAACGGTGACCAGCGCTGTCGCGAGTTTGTTGACCTGTGGCATCGCGCTCTGGCAGCCGCTACGGCGTCGTTCATTCACCTGGCCGGGCCGGGCCGATTCTATTTCACCGGTATCAATGTTGATTTTCTGGATCTGCCACTGCTACGCACGCACATCGAATCGATGGTGAAGCTGAGCCCGCTGCAGAGCTTTTCTCTGGAGATATTGCCGCCAGATGACAAGACCGCGGTTCTCGGCGTAGGCGTGTCGGCGCTGCAGGTGATCAAGGAATAAGCGGCAGGTTAGAAGAAGTAGAACCCGTGTGTCAGCAGAGCTCGGGCATCGGCTAAGTGGCGCAAAACTAAAGCCGCCGCTGTTGATGAACCGCGGCGGCCTTAATTTCCATTTTGTTAATAAGTTCGAAGATAAGTTCCAGAAAGACGGTCGTGCCAACTTAAATGATCTTCATCAAAGAGTGACCATAAGACGCCAACTCCAACCGGCAGCACTGAAAGCACGAGAGAGGCGAGTCGTTGCAACCTCATGCGGCGCGAAGGCAAGTCGCCGTCAAATGTGCTGAGAGCGATGCGCGCATAGCGCATTCCCGGCGTCCCCTGCCCCAGTGCAAAGAACAATGCAAGGTACAGAGCGCTCATGCCAAACAAGCCGGCGACAGCTCCCAATTCAGCCAAGCGTACTCCAGGCAGGTTGTGCGAATGGCTCACGATTTCGAGAGTGATTGCCAAAAACGCCGCCGTCACCAAGGAACCGTCCACTACCGACGCCATGGCGCGCAAGCTCAAAGGGGCCTGGTAGATCTCCCGTTTTAATACAATGTTGGGAATCGGCTCTTCCAGATACTCCGAACGAGAGTCGTGGTCCAACTGGCTGACCGGATGTTCGTCCAGTTCCATGCCCGACCACTCAGGGCTCATCCATGTTGGAGTCGACTCGTAACTCATCGCCTCTGTGGCAACCGGATCGATGGAGATGGCTTCTGGTTCCACTTCGAAGATACTCAACTGCACTTCGCGTTCGTGCTGCGCGGCAAACGGGCCCTCTGCGCGGCGCGGACGCGCTTTACGGGTGGCTACAATCTCCCTTGGAAACTCGATAAGGTTGGCATGGATCGGCTGGTCCGGCTCAACGATTTCAACCGACTCTTCAGGCGCCACGCGTGCGGCTTCGTACCACTCGCCGGATTCAGAAACCGCGGCTTCAAAATGCATCGTGGGAGCATCCGGAACCCAACGGATATCGTTTGACTGATTGTGCTCCACCGGGTGTTCCCACTCGGGCTGTTCCAGTTCATCAGCAATCGGGCGCGCTTGCATAGCCGCGGCGCGCTCCTGCTCAATCGCCGGGTATCGCTCGTCTACGGACTCATCGGCACCATCGAACTGCCACTCAGGCTCCGAGGCTTTGGCTGCCTGCAACTCCGCCAGCACTGATTCGGCGGCTGCCTGGGCCTGCAGCGCTGCACGAGAAACAGCCTCCGCTGCGCGAACGGCGGCGCGAGCTTCGCTTTCCAAAGATTCGCTGTAACTAGGAGCCTTTGCAAATCGAGCGGCTACGCGGGCTGCAGCGGCCTGTGCACGATTATTCGAGGAATGATGTTCCGGAGTTACGGCTTCTTTTTCCACAACCGGAACAGGCTTGCGATTTTTATGCGCAGCGAGCCGCTGGTTTACTTCTTCTTTCCAGTTCGGCGAAATCCTAGCCTGGCTTGGCAATGTACTCAATGCTCCTGTGTCCCTTGGGGCAATGCTCTATGCAGCACCTGCTGCAATTCGTTCCGCGTCATGCCATGAATTCAATCACGCCACAGCGAACCAAAACTTGCAATCGAGAAGAGGAGGTACGCGGAATACCGGCTCGTTGCGGAGTGATTCATACGCTTACGATCCAATCCGGGTTTTCCTGTTGCCAGAGCTGCGAGAACCTATCTCCATACGACCTGCCCGATTTTGCTATGCTGAGCCTTACACCGGTTGAGTCCTGGATGCATCCTCGTTATCTAGTATGTATCACGCTGATGGCCCTCTGTCACCTGCAAGTTGGGGCGCAGGCGTTGACCAATGCGCTACCCGCGGGCGCACAAGGCACCTTCAGCATGGGAACTGCTGCCGACGACAGTATTGCCGTCCAATCGTCGAGCGAATTACCAAACGATCCAGGGCAGGAGATGCTGCCTGTTGCGCAGCCTGAGCCGCAAGCAAATTCCGGAGCTTCGGTTCAACTCGACGCAGATCGACAGACCCACATCGGCGATGAATTCACGCTCGACGGAAACGTCGTAGTGCATTATCGCAGCTACGTTCTCCATGCCGACAAGGTTGTCTATCACCAAAGCACATCGGCTCTTGTAGCGGAGGGGCACCTTCAGCTTACCGGCGGGCTAAACGATGTGCAGATCAGCGCCGCGCACGGCGACATGAATCTGAACATGCACACGGCGCGCTTCTACAACGTCACCGGCATCCAGGGAATTCACGGCGCATCCCGCAGCGGAGTGTATTCCACCTCGACACCTTTTCAATTTACCGCGCGGGTTTTGCTTCAAATGGGAGATGACCATTACCGCATCATCGATGGAACGATGACCAACTGCAGTTTTCCCCGGCCCGACTGGCGCATTATCTCGCGAGCCATCAACCTTGACGACCGCATCGCCTCAACTAAGAACTCATTCTTTGAATTGCTCGGCGTTCCACTGATTTACCTGCCTTACCTGCGCCATCCCGTGGATGAAACAAGCCGTGAAAGCGGCTTCCTGATACCCGTCATCAGCAACTCGTCGATAAAGGGGTTCGTGCTGGGCGAGCAGGTTTACTGGGCCATCAACCGCAGCATGGATATGGTGATCGGCGCAGAGCTTTTCAGCAAACGAGGATGGGCGCCCAACGGCGATTTCAGATACAAGGGCCGCGATCTGGATCACCTGATTGTGCGTTGGAACGCGTTGCTTGATCGCGGCATTCTTCAGCAGGTGGGCAACACCAACGCATTGACCGGCGCCAGTGCGACTGGCAGCGCGCAAGTCTCTCCCAGCTTGATAACGGGTCCAACGGGGTACGTCCGCGTGAATCAAGGCGGAGTGGACGTAGTGGCCGAAGGGCGCAAAGATTTCACTCCGCACCTGCATGGCGCAGGCACGATGGAATACTTGTCGAGCTATCTGTACCGGTTGATCTTTAATGACAACTTTTCGCAGGCCATCAGTTCAGAGGTCGCAAGCAATGTATCGCTCACGCACTCGCGTAACGGATATGTGCCGTCACTCTCGCTTGAGCGTTTCGAAACATTTGCCAGCTCGCGCAACGGCGATGAGGCGCGCATCCTTCACTTACCCAATTTGCGCTACGACGTAATTGAACGTCCGCTGGGCTCTTCGCCGCTTTATTGGAGTTTTGATTCTTCGCTCGGCTACCTCAGCCGTTCGGAACCGCGCTTTCACGCTCGCAACCTGGGCCGCATAGACGTATATCCGCAGCTCTCTTTGCCATTCCAGGCCGGCGGCTGGACCTTTACTCCGCGGGTGGCTCTTCGCGAAACTTCCTACACAATTAGCCAGACTCCAGACCTCACGGACCTTCGCCAAGGCGTGCCGACGATCAGCCACGAGCCGCTCCATCGCTTTGATGCGGAAGCATCTGTCGACATTCACCCGCCGGTGCTCGAACGCGATTTCCAATTACCGCGCTGGAACCGCGTGCTG
This sequence comes from Occallatibacter sp., assembly GCA_017883405.1. Taxonomy (GTDB): domain Bacteria; phylum Acidobacteriota; class Terriglobia; order Terriglobales; family Acidobacteriaceae; genus Telmatobacter. Next base: position 7,805 of record JADGNO010000086.1, read on the forward strand.
CGCCACGTGATCGAGCCTGAGCTCACTTATCGCTTTGTCAGCGGCATCGGCACGCAGGCTCCCAACGTGTTGCTGGTCGATACTACCGATATAGCGACCAACGTAAACGAAGCTGGCATCTCCCTGACGCAGCGGTTCTACTTGACGCCTCGTAATAGTCAGACGTGCGCTGCTGAAGGCGTTGAGGGTTCGGCGTCGTGCCCCGGTCGCCCCCGCGAATGGGCAAGCTGGACACTTTCGCAGAACATCTTCATTGATCCGAACTTCGGCGGAGCGCTCATCACCGGCCGCCGCAACGTGTTCGACGCCACCCTCAATATGAGCGGAGTCGCCTTCCTAACCGAGCCGCGCAATCTTGCACCCGTTACGTCGAGGATGCGCTTTGAGGCGATCGATAATCTGCGCGTGCAGTGGGATCTCGATTACGATCCGGAACAGGGCCGGCTGAGCGCCGATAACCTTTACGCGGGTTATAGCTGGGGCCGAACAACCGTCGGACTTGGCCATGCCCTGCTGAACGCGGTAAATGAAAGCCGCGGCGTCGCCTCAACGATCAAGAGCCAGCAGTTGCAGCCCTTCGTCTCCTTTGGCACGCAGAGCGGCGCCGGTTTTAACCTGGCCGCCAATGGCGGATACGACTTCGTGTTGAACGAGGTGCAGTATGCCGGTATCCAGAGCACCTATAACTGGGACTGCTGCGGCCTTACGGTCGGATACAGGCGCTTCAGGCTTGGATCGGTGCGGGACGAAACCCAGTATCTGTACAGCTTTACGCTGGCCAATTTCGGCTCAGTAGGCGACATTCGCCGCTCCAATACGATCTTCCGCGACCCCACTCTGCCGCCGCTCTACTAGCCTTGAATACCTGCTCAGGCCGCCTGTCGGTTGCTTTTTTGCGCCGGCCGCGTCCACCTGATATCAGAAGGAAATTTCAGGGCAACGGCAGGATCGCTTTATGCCCCACTGGGGTATCCTTTTTGAGAGGAATATATTTTGCCCCAAATACGATTTTTAGCGGTTTTGCTCGCCATTTGCGTCACCGTCGGATGCAAGGCGCAAACTGATTCGCAGGCTGTTTCCGACGCCGCCGCCAACCGGCGCATCGAGGTGACGGTCCGTTCGCAGTTCAACATTCCGCAGGACTACGACTTGGCCATTGGCGCTCGCAAGCCGAGTAAAATCAGCAGTTACGATGAATTGCCCGTCACTGTTTCGCATGGTACCCGTTCGCAGATCATCAGCTTCCTTATCTCCTCAGACGGCAAGAAACTGGCGCGCCTGGAAACCTACGACCTGACGCATGATCCCGCGTCGAACATCGATCTGTCTGGCCGGCCTATACGTGGCAATCCGAATGCCAAGGTCACCATCATCAACTTCGACGACCTTGAATGCCCCTATTGCGCTCGCATGCACCTGCAGCTCTTCCCTAAGACGCTAGAGCGCTACAAGGACAAAATTCGCTTTGTGTACAAGGATTTTCCGCTGGTCGAAATCCATCCGTGGGCCATGCGCGCGTCAGTGAACGCCGATTGCCTGGCAGCGCAAAACAGTGATGTGTATTGGAACTATGTGGACTATCTCCACGCCCACTCAGACGAAGTTACCGGTGCGGACAGAGACCTGAACAAGAGCAACGCCGCGCTCGACCGCATTGCCCGGCAGCAAGCCGCGGCCGCCAAGCTGGACGCGCAAAAGCTCGACGCGTGCATCGCAAAGCAGGACGATTCCCAGGTGAAAGAGTCGCTCAAGGAAGCCTCCGGTCTTGGCCTCGACGGTGCTCCAGCCTTGTTTGTAAACGGCGAGCGCATTAACGGGGCAGTGCCGGAAGAGCAAGTTTGGATGGCCATTGATCGCGCATTGCGGGCTGAAGGTGTGCAACCACCGCCTCCGCCTGCTCAGCCGGCCGAGCAGGCAAAACCCGGCGGCGGGAACTAGAGCCTGGTATTAACTTTCCCGCGGGTGGCGTTGCGAGAGAAAATCGCGCTAGATGAGGCGGAGGACGAGGACTTTGGCTATTCCAAGGCAAGGACGACAACGAAGTGTGGTGCGATTTACTCCGCAACCCGAAGGGCTGCGGCCAATTTTCCCGATTTCTGCGTCGATCGTCGCTAGGAGACGCCCGGTATCCGTCGCTCCTTCCTTCTTGAACTCAGAAAAATTGGCGCCCAGCGCCGCCCACGCGAAAGTTAATACCAGGCTCTAGGTGATAAGTTTCCTGTCGCATTGCCGGGTTGTGGATTTATCCTTGAATGCCGGGGTTCTCATGAACCCCACAGGAGTCACGAGGTTGCAAGTCATCTCTTTGAATCGTATATTCCGCAGTTCTGCCGCTTCTATTCTCCTTGGTTCATCTCTCCTTGTTGCCGTTGCCGGGTGCCATCGCTCCCCGTCCGCGGACGTGGTTGCCACCGTTAACGGCAAGGAGTTAATGCGTGCCGATCTGGACCGTGTGTACCAGGCCAACATTGGCGAAACGCCGCAGAAGCTTTCAGAAGAAGAAGCCAATATTCGCCGTCTTAACTATCTGCACGGCATGATCGCCGACGAGATTGTTCAGCAGCGCGCGGCCAAGCTGAACCTGACTGCCAGCGACGAAGACGTGAATGCCAAGCTGACTGAGTTCAAGGCTCCCTACACGCAGGACGAATTCGATCGCAAGCTGAAGCAGAGCAACATGACGCTCGATGACCTCAAGCGCGATATCCGCCGCCAGCTTACACGCGAAAAGCTCATCAACAAGGAAATCGAATCGAAGATAAACGTTACTGACGCCGAAGTCTCTGACTACTACAACGCCCATAAGACAGAGTTCAACCAGATTGAACCGCAGTACCACCTGGAACAGATTCTGGTTACGGCGGCTCCGTCGCAGCAGCCTGCCAACCTGCAAAATAACAAGGCATCTGGCGATGCTGACGCTAAACGCAAGATCCAGGCACTGCACAATCGGCTTGAAAGCGGCGACGACTTCAGTTCTGTGGCTATGAACTACTCAGAAGATTCATCTACCGCGGCTAATGGCGGTGACATGGGGTTCATTCCAGAGTCTTCTCTCAAGTCAGTTCCAGTAGTTTATGACGCCATCAGTAAACTCAAGCCAGGTCAGTTCACCGACGTCATTCCCGCGACGGATGCGAGCCACAGGACATTAGGTTACGCGATTTACAAGTTCATCTCGCGCGAGCCGGCCGGGCAGCGGGAATTGAGCAATCCAAGCGTGCGGCAGTCCATCCATACCCAACTGCATAACAATCGCGCACAGATGCTTGAGAACGCCTACTTTGAACGGCTCCAGAACGACGCCAAGATTCACAATTATCTGGCCGATGAAATTCTGAGCAAGAGCGGGCAATAGGTTCGGCCTTCGCCGCACGGTCCAGCACGTAATTGACGGGGCGCATCTGCCAGGATGCGTCCCGTTTCCATCAGGCCAAGACAATCTAATCCAGCACTGGAGCGCAAGAGCCCATGTCGCCAAACACTGACAACCCATCTTCCGCCTCAGCAGGCCGCATCCGCTGCAAGTGGGCCGCCAGCGATCCGCTCATGGCTCGCTACCACGATGAGGAGTGGGGCGTGCCCGAGTACGACAGCCGCATGTTGTGGGAGATGCTGATGCTCGAAGGCTTTCAGGCCGGCCTCTCGTGGATCACCGTTCTCCGCAAACGCGACGCATTCCGTGCCGCCTTTCGCGAGTTCGATCCAGCCAAGGTTGCGCGGTTTACTGAGAAGGACGTTGAGCGATTGTTGCTGGACGCCGGCATCATCCGCTCGCGCGCAAAGATCGTCGCCACTATCGAGGGCGCCCGCATTTTTCTCGACATGCAGAAATCCGGCGTTGAATTCTCCGAGTGGGTGTGGAACCTTGCAGGAGGCAGACCCATACAAAACTCCGGCCCGATACCCGCCAGCACACCGCTCGCCGAGACGATTTCAAAAGAGCTCAAGCGCCGCGGCTTCAAATTCGTCGGCCCGGTTATCGTCTACGCGTGGATGCAGGCCTGCGGAATTGTAAACGATCACTCACCCGATTGCTTTCGTCGCAACGCGCGGGCGCGCCGAAAAAGTGTAGTGCGCTGAGTACTGCACGATCTCCGTTTCTTTCCAAAGCAAAATTCCGGCATGGTGCGGCAGGACGCAACTATACTGTGTCGTCTGGATTTTTGCTTTTCGAGGGACGCCCAAATGATCGCAATTGGCAAGTTGCAATTTCGAGGTGGAACAAATTACTTTGCCAGCGTGGTTCCGGCTGCGCATCTTTTGTTGGGCGTTTTCATTCATTTGGCAGGCGCGCAAGCGGCAGATTTCCCGCAGGCCAGCATATCAAACGGACAGATCAAGGCGCAGATTTATTTGCCGGACCCGGTCAAAGGCTACTATCGCTCGACACGATTCGACTGGTCGGGGGCCATCAACAGCCTTCAGTTCAAGGGGCACAACTACTACGGCATCTGGTTCGACGGCGTTGATCCGAAGGTTATCAACAAAGACTTTCCCGATGGAAAAGTTGTGAATGGGCCGCCAGGCGCGCTCTATGGCCCCGTAGACGAGTTTCAGACACCGCTCGGCTGGAACGAGGCCAAGCCCGGCGGCACTTTCGTAAAGATCGGCGTAGGCGTGCTGCGTCGTGGCGAAGGCAACTACAACCGGTATATCGCCTACGACATCGTCGACTCAGGCAAGTGGGGAGTGAAGAAGCATAAGGACTCGATCGAATTCCAGCAGGAAATCTCCGATCCCGTTTCTGGTTACGCGTACATCTACCGCAAGGTTGTTCGGCTGGAGCAGGGCAAGCCGAATATGGTGATTGAACACAGCCTGAAGAATACCGGCCAGAAAGTTATCAAGACCAGCGTCTACAATCATAATTTTCTAGTGCTGGACAAGCAGATACCCGGCCCCGATTTCACTTTCAAAGTACCGTTCGACATTAAGCCGATGCACGCACCTGACCCTTCGCTCGCCGAGGTGCGTGGCAACCAGGTAGTGCTGATGAAGCAGCTATCAGGCAGCGAAGAAGTGGCTATGCCGTTTCGCGGTTTCAGTGACAGCGCGAAAGACAACGAGACAGTCATAGAGAACCACAAGGTTGGCGCGGGCCTGAAGATTACAGGCGATCGCCCGCTGATGATGAGCGTCTTCTGGTCGATTCGCACCGTGCTTGCGGTGGAGCCTTACATTGCAGTCGAAGTACAGCCCGGCGCTGAATTTGTTTGGAAGAACATGTACGAGTACTACACGCTGCCCGCGCAAAAGTAGCGCTGCACAGCGGGAGCAATTTCCCCGGAGGATCTGACAATGAATCGGAGCTATTTGACTTCAAGCAAGAAAAAACTTGTGAAGGTTGCAGAGAAACTTGCGGCTGCGTCACTGTTTTTTGTTTCCTTTGCTTCGGCGCTCAGCTTTGCGGCCGAGTATCCGCAGGCCAGCATTTCGAATGGGCAGATAACCGCCAAGGTGTACCTGCCCGATCCCGTGAACGGGTACTACCGCTCCACTCGCTTTGATTGGTCTGGCGCTCTCTACAGCCTGGAATACAAGGGCCACAACTACTACGGAGTCTGGTACGACCGGGTCGATCCTAAAGTTATTAACTGGGTGTTTGATGGAAACGATATTGTTTCCGGACCATGCAGCGCGCTTTACGGCCCGGTGAATGAATTCCAGGCACCGCTTGGTTGGGACGAATCAAAGCCGGGTGGAACGTTTATCAAGATAGGCGTGGGTGTGCTGCGGCGCGGCGATGGAGACTACAACCGCTATCGGCCTTATGACGTCCTGAACCCCGGCAAGTGGACGGTGAAGAAGCACAAGGATTCGATCGAATTCCAACAGGAACTCTCCGACCCTGGTTCAGGATATGGCTACTTGTACCGCAAAGTTATCAGGCTGGAAAAGGGCAAACCAAATATGGTTATCGAGCACAGCCTGAAAAACACCGGCAAGAAAGCAATCGAGAGTTCCGTGTATAACCACAATTTTGTGGCACTGGATAAGCAACCGCCCGGACCTGATTTCACTTTCCGCGTCCCGTTCCAGATAAAGCCGATGCGACCGCTGAACAAAGGCGTCGTCGAACTGCACGGAAATGAAGTTGCCTATTTAAGACCACTCGCAGGCAAGGACGAGCAGGCTGTGCTGATGCAGGGATTCGGCGACAACGCCAGCGACAGTGAAATTGTGATGGAGAACAAGAAAGTGGGCGCGGGTATCAGGATCAGCGGTGACCGGCCACTGGTGCGTGAATTGCTATGGTCAATTCGGACGGTGTTGGCGGTGGAACCTTACGTCGCGATCAACGTTCAGCCCGGCGCCGAGTTCACGTGGAAAGACATGTTCGAGTACTACACGCTGCCGGCGAGCAAGTAACGCGTGTGCGCGACTTAATGTACGACGATTGTTGAGAAGCAGTAGCGGTGAAGTTGATTAGAACTTTACCATTTCTGCTTCTCTGGAAAAGCCGATGGTTTTAGCGGACTTGGCGGAAGCGCTTCCGCCCCCGCCGTGCTCAATCTTCACAATCACTACGTTGAATGAATGTTTCTCCGAATGCCTCTGAAGCTACCCTCGCATTTCGCCAACGTCAGCGTGCGCGCGGAAGCAACAGCCGCAATTACGAGTATGCTGAAAATCTAAAGACGCACCGAGCCTGAATTTGGCACGGTCTACCTCTTTCATGGCCTTGAATGGGGGTTCACAAAAGGAAACGGCTCCCTAAGCAAGGGAGCCGTTTCGAACTACAACCACCTATATACTGCCCTACTTCAGGTTTCCGCTTGAGTCAATTGTGATACCGCCAGGACCCTGATTCTTCTTCTCTTCGTTCTTCTTACGTGTGTCCATGGCCTTGGCTGTCCACTCGCGCGCCGAGGCCAGGTCGGCCTTCACTGCGTTCGGGCTGTCATAATCATTATTGGCCTTCGCTCTGTAGGCCAAATTGATGTAGGTCATGGCCTCTTCGTAATTGGCGCGGTTAGCCACTGCCTGATTGAGGTACTGGAGCGCCTCATCCACGAGCGGCCCATTCTCGGCCTTTAACGGATCCATTACCTTTTTCGGGGCCTTCAGATTGCCCTCGCCATCGTCGTTAAGACCGGCGGCCTGGAGCGCTGAAAGGAGATTGGAATGGGCTTCCATCCAATCGATGACGCCGACGGTGTAGGCTGCTTCAGGATCCTTGGGATCGGCAGCGAGAACTTTCTGCTGCCATTCCTTGGCGTTCTTCAGGTTGTCGAGCCACTTCTGGTGATCGCTTGGATTCGCGATGCTGAAGTAAATACCCGCCACCTGCTTCAGGCTATTTACATCGTTCGGATCCTTCGCCAAAACCTCTTTGAAGATGTCGACGGATTGCTGAGCGGTTTTCAGGTTCTCCGCAGTATTCAGACCGGGAACCACATTCTGTGCCAGCGCGGTGGCCAGATAGGTCTTTGCCATAGGCAAATTCGGGTCGAGTTGCGTAGCTCTCTGGAAATGACCGATCGCCTCTTCGTAGTGGGCGCTTTTGTAGGCTTCCACTCCCTTGTTCAATTGGTCACGGGCTGCAAGCTGATCGCACCCGCTCATGGCAAGCACCATGCCGGCAAGTGTCACCGCGAACGCCGTAATACGTGCGGGTCCATTCATTTTCGTATCCTTCTCCTTCAGGCGAGTGCCTATCGGTTGCGCGCCTGGAATCTTTGCGTCTGGCTCCGGGCGGGAGCAACCGAAACCAGGATTGAAAAATTGTACTTCCGTTGCCGTCCGGCTTTAGTTGCTCCGAACGTAGCCGGCTGCTTTGGAATCTTCAGGGAACTTTAAATTCCCTTTGTCCCGGCTGGCCAGCCTTCACTTCAAAACGCCCGGAACCCATTTCGGTTATCCGGTCAAGTTTCGCCATACACCTGAGCGCCTTCCTAATACAGGAAGACGCTCGGATAGAGGTGCTACTGTCCAGCCTGGATCTTCGGCGTCATTAGGCCGATGTGGTCCACGTTGGCTGCACGGCCGACGTCGATCACGTCAGCGATATAGGCGAAGTTCAAATCGTCGTCGCCCCGGACGAACATAACGCGTTCGGCACGGTTGGCGTAGATTTCGGTAAGCCTCGGCAGCAAATCGCGCCGATCCACGTCGGTGTCATTGATCTTGTACGTCGGGACTGCGCCCGCATGGTAGAAGACCTGGACCACAATGGTGCGATCGGTTTTCGGCGGCTCTTTCTGGGGGTCCTTCGGAGGCTGGGGCACGAGCGCGTCCAGACCCTTCGGGGTAACCGGTACGATGACCATGAAGATGATCAGGAGCACCAGTAGAATATCGATCATCGGCGTGACATTAATGTCGGCCATGTTGCTGCCGCCACCACCTGTTGTCATTGCCATGGCAAATAACTCCTCGTTTACTTAAAAATCGTTAAGACTGACTGCGCGACCGCAGGGGTTATTCGCCGCCGAGCCCGCCATTTTCCTTCTTTTGGGTCAGCAAGCCGACTTCATCCACGCCTGCCGTGCGCACATCGTCAATGGCATCTTCCACGGCCTTGAACTGGGCGCGCGCATCCGCACGAACATAGATCGTTTTGCCGGGTTTGTCAGCCAGTTTGTCGCGGACCATCTTTCCCAATTGACTGGGATCGACTTTGTCCTGCCCCATGAACACGCCGCCATCTCTGGTGATAGCCACGACGATTGCATCTTCCTTGTCGGCGTCGGGCATGGCTACGGCATTGTCCACTTTAGCCATGTCGATCTGGACTTTGTTCTGCAACATCGGCGTGATGACCATGAAGATGATCAGCAAGACCAGCATCACGTCCACCATGGGGGTGACGTTGATGTTGGAGTTGACCTGTTTGCTTACGTCACGTACTGCAATTCCCATTGTCGGGACTCCGTGCGTCTGAATTTTCTACCGAAGCGAACTCCGGCATCGCTTTTGAGTTCTGCCTGCCCTGGCGAGATTCAAATCGGCGGGCAGGAGAGAGTTTCTATTCTCCTGCCCCCGCAGCTACTCGCTCGAGTCGGCAGTTGCCTCGCTTAGCGCTTGTGGCTCTGCTTAATGAAGTAGTCGACCAGTTCGCTCGAAGAGTTATCCATTTCAACGTCAAACGCTTCGACACGGCCGGTGAAATAGTTGAACGCCATAACGGCGGGAATGGCCACGAGCAGACCGAATGCCGTAGTGACCAGGGCTTCAGAAATACCACCGGCAACCGCGCCGATACCCGAAGTCTTCTGGAGGGCGATCTGCTGGAAGGCGTTCAGAATGCCGACGACGGTGCCGAACAGTCCGACGAAGGGAGCCGTCGAGCCGATGGTGGCCAGAACAGCAAGGCCTCGCTTCAGCTTGGCGTGAACGATGGCTTCAGCGCGCTCCAATGCGCGGCCCGAGCTCTCGATGGTCTCTTCGGTAGCCATGCCACCAGAAGCGCGGAACTCCTGCAGACCGGCGGTGACAACCTCAGCCAGGTGGGACTTCTTGTTGCGATCGGCGATCTTGATCGCTTCTTCAAGCTTGCTGTCCTTGAGGGCGCCGGCAACCTTGGGTGCGAATTCGCGTGATTGCTTGCGGGCAGCTGAGAAGTACAGGTAACGGTCGATCATAACGGCCAACGACCAAATCGACTCGATGAAGAGGAGGATAGCCACGCAGCGGGCCAACCATCCCATGTGATCCCAAAGCCCCATAGGGCTGAAGCTGACCGTCTGCTCACCTTCCTGGAAGAAGAGGGCCAGGCTGCTGACCGAGTGCGAAGCGAAATGTGCGAGTTGAGCGAGAATCACTGAATCGTTCCTCCTAAGGAGTTTCTTGGAAACTGAGAACTACCTTACGGTGTGCTGGGAGTGCGGCCTGAAAATAGACACACTCGGGTAAAAATCAAGGCTCCCAGTCAGAGATGCACCTGGGAGCCAGTAGGTTTGTCATCCACCAAGGGTGAAGATCACGTTCACTGTTGTTTCTACTTCAACCGGCTCGTTATTGAGCAGGTAAGGACGATAACGCCAGGACTTCACGGCGTCCATCGCAGACTGCTGCAACATCGCCGGACCGCTGATGACGCGCAGGTTTTCAATGGTGCCAGTCTTTGAAATCGTTGCCTGCAGCACAACAGTTCCGGAAACACGAGCGGCCTTGGCAATCGGCGGATAGACAGGCTGGGTTTTCTGGATCAGCATGCCTGTCATAACGCCGCCCGAGATACTAATTTTCTTGGGAGCGGCGGCCTGAACCTTGGGGCCCTGGTTTCCAAAGAGGTCGGCGGCATTGCTGGCGCCACCCAGGCCTTCCATTCCGGCCACGCCGATATTCGATACGGGCGCTTCCTTTTCCGCGACGATTTGAATGTTATGCGGAATGCGGGTCGGAGCAGTCAGCTGATTGTTCATCATTTCCGACTGCACATGAACAATGTGCACAGCCTCTGGCGGAGGCGGCGGTGGCGGTGGGGGCGGCGGCGGAGGCGGTGCAAACAGCAAAGTCTGCATAGCGCCCTTCGGCAGCGCCTCAGGGTAGATCAGCGGAATCAGAATCAAGAGCAACAGAATTGAGCCATTGGTGATAAATGTCACCATCATCCAATACTTGCTCTTGCTGGACTTTCCGATCCTGCCCGTGGATTCAAATGTGGAATCTTCAAACATGGCCAGCCTCGAGTTCGAGTGTTTGTTACTCCTATTTAGACACCGAGGAAACCTGAAATGTTCCCGGGTATCTAAATCGGGTCTACAGAAGCGTGATCACCTTATCAGAACAACGCTTCTCCTGCAAAATGCTACAAAATCGGTGCAACATAAGAGCTCTGATCTTTGCTCCCGTCAACCTGCCGAGAGCCCTTCCAAATCCACCCAACCTACCGGATTCTTGTCTGGAAAACCTTTACCCACTAACCGCAAAGATTCCCATAACCTGAACTCCAGCAAACTTAAACTTTTGCGCGTTTCGCGGGCGGCAGCGAAGTAGCTCTACCCTGTTTCCCGCGCCATTCCTGCCAGGCAACCAACATGGGCGCTGCCACCGCGATGGATGAATATGTTCCGATAAGAATACCGATGACAAGCGCAAATGAAAAGCCTTTTAGAACCGGCCCGCCAAAAATAAATAAGGAAAGCACGGTCAAGAACGTCAGGCCCGAAGTAAGCACTGTCCGGCTCAATGTCTGATTGATGCTGCGATTCACGAGGTCGGGCAATGATTCACGGCGGCTCAAGCGCAGATTCTCACGAATGCGATCGAAGACAACGATGGTGTCGTTCATCGAATAACCAACCAGCGTCAGGATGGCTGCGATGACCGTGAGGCTCATTTCCTGATTGGTGAGGGCAAAGGCACCGATGGTGATCAAGGTATCGTGGAAGCAGGCCACGACTGCGGCCACGCCATAGATGAGCTGAAAGCGGAACCAGAGGTAGATCAACATGCCAAGCATGGAGTACAGCGTTGCCAGTGTGGCTTGCCGCTTGAGCTGATTACCGACCGTGGGACCGACCACCTGTACATTGCGAACTGTAAAGGCGTTGTTGTAATGCGCCTTCAGCGCAGTCACAATTTGCTCACGCCCTGAATCCATCGCGGTTTCGTTGTTCTGCTCGGGCAGGCTGATGAGCACTTCATTGTTGCTTGGCACGTCGTAATTCACAACGGTAGCTCCAGTCGCCTGGCGAATCTGAGCGAGGTCAGGCGTCTGCTGGAACTGCACCTGCAGCTGAGTGCCGCCCTTGAAGTCAACGCTCAGGGGAACGGGGCTGCCGATGTTCGCCCAATGAATAGACATCGAGATGATGCCGGCAATGCTGAAAATTAATGAGAAGCCAAGGAAATACCACTTCTTCCCAAGCCAATCCACATTTACGCCGTGAAACAATTCCACTGGTTCTCTTCCCTTCTAAAACAGCCTTCAGCTATCAGCTTTCAGTCTCTTCTCGCTTGAGCCTCGGCCATCGGTTCCAGCATTCCCTGGCTGAAAGCTGACGGCTGAAAGCTGCTCTTAAATCGAAACCATCTCGCCCGGCTTCAGCTTGTTTAAATGCGCCTCGAAGATTACGCGCGACACAAAGACTGCGGTAAACAAGTTAGCCAGCAAACCAAACGTCAGCGTCACGGCGAAACCCTTAACCGGTCCGGTGCCGAACAGGAACAGGATGGCCGCCGAAACGATGGTTGTAACGTGCGTATCGACGATGGTCACCCATGCGTGCGCAAATCCTTGGTCCACTGCGGCCGAAGCCGCTTTGCCGGCACGAATCTCTTCGCGAATACGCTCGAAGATCAGCACGTTCGAATCCACGCCCATACCAATGGTGAGGATGACTCCGGCAATACCCGGCAACGTCAGTGTGGCTTTTGAGAAGCCCAGGAAGCCGAGCAGAATAACCAGGTTGAGGAACAGCGCCAGGTCCGCGTTGATGCCGGAACTACGGTAGTAAACGAGCATGAACGCCATTACAAGAAGCACGCCCACAATCGCGGCCGTGATACCTTTGCGTACCGAATCCGCGCCAAGCGATGCTCCCACGGTGCGGTCTTCAAGATAGTTAAGCGAAGCCGGCAACGCGCCGGTGCGCAGCATTTTGGACAGAACCTCGACCTCTACTGGAGAGAAACTGCCCGTGATGTAACCCTGATCGTGAATGCCGCTATCGATACGGGCTACTTCGCGCACGCGTCCGCCCATCAGTACGGCCATGCTCTTGCCCACGTTTTGGCTCGTATAGTCGTAGAACTTTTCGCCGGCGTCGTTGGTCAGCGTGAAGTTTACGCGGCGCTGGCCGGTGTTCGAATCGACTCCCGGATCAGCGGAGCGGAAGTCGCTGCCGGAAACGATGGAGATCCGTTGCAGAATATAAACCTGATCGGAATCAGAGCCGGTAGCCAGAGCGCCTGAGCCGTGGACGATCATCTCGTCAGGCGGAAGAGCGCCGCTTACGCTGGCAAGTGCCGAGGTCTCATCCTGAAAAGGGCCGCCGACAACCGCATGAATCTCAAGGCGCGCGGTGGACTGAATGATCGTCTTGACGCGATCAAGGTCGCTGATGCCCGGCAACTCCACCAGAATCTGATTGGCGCCCAGGTTGTATTCCTGAATCACCGGCTCGCTCACACCCAGCGTATCCACGCGATCGCGAATTGTCTCGATGGCCTGCTGAACGGTTTTCTCGTCCAGATCCTTGATGACTTGCGGCTTCATGGTCAGCCGCAAACTGGTGTCGTTATTGCTGCCGGCGATGTCGTACTCATTCGAGTATTTCTGATCGAGCAACGAACGCACGGCGCTTGAATTTGTCGGCGCAATGCCATCCACCTGGACCACTTCCGGTTTGCCGGATTCATCTTGCTTGAGCGGATCTGGCTTGTAGACCTGCGAAAAAGAAAGACTCGCGGTCTTCAGGTCCTGCTGGACGCGGGCGACTACATTGTCGGTCTCAGTGTTCACGGCTTCTTTGACTTCCACCTGAAGAATCAGGTGAACGCCGCCCTGAAGATCGAGTCCTCTGTGAATCCTGCTATTCAGCGCCTCTAAGATTGCTTTGCCGCTCAGGCCTGACGGAATTCCGAAAATGCCGTACAAAAAAACCAGAAGTACAGCAATGATCAGCGCAATTTTGTTCTTGAGATTTTTCTTCATTGTTTCACTTCACTAGTCCAAAGCTTAGGAGGCAGACGTCCCATCCTGTGTGGTGACAGACGCAATCGCGGTCTTGGCAACTTCAAGTTTAAGGTTATCGGGAGCCACGCGAATAATAATCGAGTCGTCCTTGATGGACAGAATGACGCCGCGAATTCCACCGGCGGTGGTCACTCGATCGCCGGTCTTAATCTCCGCCAACATCGATTGCCACTGTTTCTGCCGCTTCTGCTGCGGGCGAATCATCACCAGGTACAGGACCGGGATCAACGCCAGGGGCAACAACATCGTAAGGGAACTACCGCCCCCCGGAGGTGCTGCCAGAAAGAAAGCCAAGCTCATTGCCACATTCATCCTTTACTCGCCCAGCAGCCAGTGGAGCGCTGTCGTTCAGGGCACAGGCACACCCGGCATTTTGCCGGGGCCTTTAAAACAGGTTTGTCTCCGGGAACGGTCCTGGTTCTTGGTCTCATCCAGCCCAGGCTGTGGAAGCAGGGTCGGATTACCGCGTGACCGGGATCAATTCTACCCCTTCACGAGTTCATCTCCAATGCCCTACTGCCGTCTGCTTCCTGTTCGACACAGCTTTCCTTTGGCGCTCCGGCTACGGAAAAGTGACCGCAGAGGCCTATGCCTGTTCCGCCCGGTTCACGAAAAGAATGCCTAGAAAGATAAGATACGCGTGCCCTCATGCGTGTCAAGGCAGACCGGCACTGACCACCGCCTGCCCTGCTTCAAAGGCAACTTATAAAGCATTTATAGATTGGTTACCCCGCCCTTAGCGCCCTGCCTTTCTTCTTGGAAGTGGGCATTCTTCCGCATTGAAATCGAACGGATGGCGTGAGAGGAATGCGGTTGGAAGGGAGAACCGATGGCCCCCGTCCTTTTTAGATTTCAGGCTGAGTCGCTCTTGACGATTCCATTTTTACTGGCCGTGGGGTTCATACTTTGGGTGCTGTGGAACCTGCACAATGCGGCGAAGCGCCGCTAAGAGCATTCAACGATCGTCAGTCGACAGGCTCCCAGTAGCGCAGTTCAGGCTTTGAACAGCTAAGGCAAAGCCGCTCATCGCCAATCTGGGAAAAACGGCCAAAGTTAACCCCTTCACCACAGAGCGCGCACAGGATGCGCTCCCCCTTGTAGCCGGGCAATTCGGTTTCGGCGACCGAGACACGTACCCACTGCTCGCGAAACAGCTGGTCGACGGGCAGTTCGCGGTAGGCCTGCATCTGTTGGCGGCTCACACCTTCAATATCTGGATAAAGCCGGCGAGCCAACTCGCGTGAGCTATCGAGGGCCACAATACGGATGCCGCGGCTGGAAGCCAGATCGACAAAGGTCGCGGCCATCTTGCCCCAGTCGCGGAATTTGAGGGCGCGTTTGCCCAGGCGGCATCCAGTCACCATGCCGATGGCGTCGGTGGCGCAACGGTCGATTTCAACATAGGTCACCAGCCGTTTGCGATCGGCTTCGAGCGGGTCCGCGATTCCGAGCCGATCGAGGCCCAGCAGTGCCATGCGCACGCCAAGTATCTGGCCAGCACAGAGATGTCCGTGCGCCGCTTCAGCCTTACGCAAAAGCTCGTCCAATGATTCCATTGCATTCCTGCGGAGCCGTGCTGCTTATTGCATTGCTTGCACGTACTTGGATCTGGGGCCGGGAACTTGCCTGATCCGGGTCATTCTATTGCGCCTTGGCATCCGAACTTGCCGCCGGCGTGTCGGCGTCGTCTCCGGAATCTTCAACCAGCATGGCCGAGCCGGGGACGAAATCGTAGCTTACCGCATCTTTGCCTGCCGGGCGAAAGGTAATACGCAGCGGTTCGCGCTGCCAGTCGGGCGGCTCGCAGGCAGGCGTTGTCTGCTGCGCCACATTGAACACCGAAATCTTTTTGGCAAGCACCGGCTTGCGCACCGTTACCTGCGCAACCACGGCATAGAGGCTCTTGCCGCTGGTGGTGATGCCGCAATAGGCGCCGTAGTCGCGAAACCACCTGACCTGGCTCACGCCTGGGTCATAATCCGGCAGCCTGAGAGCCGTAATCCGGCCCGCAACCCTGTCTACAAGCACCCACGGCCCACGCTGCCAGACCCAGCGCCCGGCTTTGTCTTCTGGCAACGCGTCGTTCAAGCGAATCGCGCGGCGCACAACAAAGCTTCTGTCAGTCACGTCGTGGGAATCGCCGGTGGTCCAGTCCTTGACGACACCGTCAACCACCAGGGGCCTGATCTTGAGAGCAGCTTCATCGGTTGCCGCGCCTGCCGGGTCGCCCGCTTTTGAATAGTGAACACGCTTGGCAGAGCCAAGAACTACAGTGTGTGTTTTCGGAGCCGCGTGTAATCCCGCAGCCATCGTCATACAGCCTACCGCAATAAATAAATGTTTCCAGGAGCCCCAAATCATCTTTCTTACTCCTCTTGCTTTTCTCTATAAACGGGCTGCCTCCACGGCGCGAGCCACACGAAACGCCGTGCCCTCGTTAAGATGTGCAGCCAGAACCTGCATGCCCACCGGCAGTCCTGAGGATGTTGTTCCCGAGGGCACAGTGACACCGCAAATGCCCGCCAGGCTTGCCGTCACGGTATAAATATCGGCCAGGTACATGGCCAGCGGGTCGCCCGTCTTCTCTCCCAGCTTGAATGCAGCTGTTGGCGCCGTCGGCGTCACTATCGCGTCTACA
>JADGNO010000014.1 GCA_017883405.1 Occallatibacter sp.
GGCGACCGGCTCAGGCGGTTGCGGTTCAGGATGCAAATTGACCCCGAGCCGTTTGGCGGTGGCTTCGGTCTTTGCCTCCTTGAGGTCCTGTAGCAAAGCATCGTAATCACGGTAACGAAGGAGAATGCTCTTGTTGAGCATCTTATTGACCACATCCTCGGTCTTGCGGGTGATGTTGGGGCTTAAGTCGCGCAGCAACGGAGGTTTTTCGTTGAGCCGTTTTTCCGCCAATTCTTCGGGAGTGTCACCCTCAAACGGCGGATGGCCGGTAAGCATCTGGAACAGTGTGGCGCCGAGACTATATACGTCACTGCGGAAATCCTCGGCGCGTTGTCCCACCCGCTCGGGAGAGATGTAATAGGGTGAACCCCAGATGCCGTCGCCCGGCGCCACCTCGACGTTCGCCAACTTGGCGAGGCCGAAATCGAGAATCTTCGCGCCGACGTCGTCGGTGACGAAAATATTGGCAGGCTTAATATCGCCATGAATCATCTGGCCCTTGTAGGCGGCGCGCAAACCTTCAACGACTTCGATCGCCATATCGAGGGCCTTCTCCTCGTTCATCGGACCCTGCTTTTCGATGATCTCGCGCAGGGTTTGGCCCTTCAGCAGCTCCATGACAATGTAGTATTGTGCGGCTTCTTCACCGACGAAATAGATCTGAACGATGTGCGGGTGGCTGATGGAAGCGGCCGTGCGCGCCTCTTCCAGAAAATCATTGAGAAACTTCGGATCGTGCGCCAGATTCTCGCGCAGAACTTTGATGGCAACTTCCCGGTTCAGCGTGGGATCGAACGCACGAAAAACGGTCCCCATGCCGCCGTGGCCGATTTCCTCCAATAGATTAAAATGCCCCAGTTTTGACGAGAGCGCCATTGTCCTATGTAATTCTAGTGATTCTTGTCTCCGACGCAAGCTTTGGTTGCAGGAAGTTTCGGCCGATGCAACGGTGCCTTGCGGTGCGTCGCGTTTTCCCTATACAATAGCACGGTGAACGAGGTCGCGCACAATGTCGAGCGCATTTGTGAACGCATCCGGGTCGCAGCTCTACGAGCAGGCCGTCAGCCGGAAGAGATAACGCTGGTGGCCGTGAGCAAAACGATCGAGCCGGAGCGCATTGAGGCCGCAATTGCTGTGGGACAAACGCTGTTTGGCGAAAGCAAGGTGCAGGAGGCTCGCGCGAAGATCCCGCTCATTTCTCAGCGTGCCCGTTGGCACTTGCTGGGCCATCTGCAGACGAACAAGGCGCGCGAAGCCGTGGCCTTGTTCGCGTTGATTCATTCGGTCGATAGCATCAAACTCGCAGTCGAACTGAACAAATGGGCGGAGCGAGCGGGCAAGGTCCAGGCCATCTTGCTCGAAGTGAATACTTCGGGTGAAGCGAGCAAGTTCGGATTGAAACCGGAAGACCTGGGTGCCGCATTGAGCGAGATGAACAAGCTGCCGCGCCTCGATGTGCAGGGGCTGATGACCATTGCGCCATTTTTTGAGGCTGCGGAGAAGACGCGACCGTATTTTCGCCGGTTGCGCGAACTGCGCGATGAAACCGGCTTGCGGGAACTGTCCATGGGGATGACGCACGATTTTGAAGTCGCCATCGAAGAAGGTGCTACCATGGTGCGGATCGGCACCGCTATTTTTGGAGAACGAAAACGACATGAGCCTGCAGAATAAGACGATTGCTTTCATTGGAGCTGGCAATATGGCCGAGGCGTTGATCCGTGGGCTGCTTGCCACGAAGGCTGTCAAGCCAGCGCAAATCATCGCGGCCGATGTTCGCCCCGAACGGCTGGATTTTTTCGCCAGAACTTTTAGCATTCGCACTACGGGCGACAACGCCGCCGCCGTGCGCGACGCCACGATTGTGGTTCTCGCGATTAAACCGCAACAGATGAGCGCGGCGCTTTCCACTTTCCGTCCTCCGTCCAGCGCGCTGTTCGTCAGCATCGCGGCCGGTGTGACCACGTCCCGGATTGAACGGGAACTGGGCGGTCGCGTTCGTGTGATTCGCGTGATGCCAAATACTCCTGCGTTGGTCGGTGCCGGTGCCGCTGCGTTGGCCAAGGGCGCGCACGCGACCGAGGATGATCTGGTTGCGGCCGAAGAGATCCTTGGCGCAGTCGGAATCACCGCGCGCCTGGACGAGAAATTGATCGACGCCATTACGGCGTTGAGTGGCAGCGGGCCCGCGTACATTTTCTTGGTGGCTGAAGCATTGATTCAAACGGGGGTGACGATGGGCGTGGAACGGCCGTTGGCAAAACGGTTCGTCATCCAGACGCTTTACGGCGCCGCGAAGTTGTTGATGGAAAGTGACGAAGAACCGGACTTATTGAGGCGGAAGGTAACTTCTCCCGGCGGCACCACGGAGGCTGCCCTTAAAGTGATGAGCAAGCGCAAACTCGTGGAGATTTTTGCGGAGGCGGTCAAGGCCGCAGCGCAGCGCAGCAAGGAACTCTCTCAAGACGTTGCCCAGCCGCAGGATCGAGTTGGTAATCGATGAACCTTCCGGTTTGAACCGGCCAAGTCTATCTCTTACTGAACAGCCCGCGCTCGCGCCAGGCCCTTTTGCGCCTCGACGAAGTCGGGCCTGATGCGCAGCGCTTGCTCGTATTGTTTGATCGCTTCCTCAGTTCTGCCAGCCTGTTCCAGGGCGCCTCCCAGACAATAGTGCGCCTCGACGAATTCAGGATTGATCCGCAGCGCCTTCTCGAAATGTGCGATTGCCTCTTGGATCCTGCCCAGCCGTAGCAAGGCGACACCTAGATTGTTGTGTGCTTCAGCGTAATCGGGTTTGATGCGCAGCGCCTGCTCATAGTGCTCCATCGCTTCATTGACTTTGCCTGCGTTGAGCAAAGCATTCCCCAGATTGATGTGGGCCGCAGCATAATCAGGTCTGATCCTCAAGGCTTGCTCCCAATGCGCCATCCCCTCCTGCACTTTGCCCAATTGCACCAAGGCGCTTCCCAGGTTGTTGTGCGCCTCGGCACATCCCGCGACGCTCGCTAACAGGTTAAACGCCACCGAAAAGCCCAGCAGCAGGCCCCAAGTCCAACGCACTGCGCGCCGCCAGACCGGCCGGCCAGCCAGCAGGTGCTCCAATCCGAAGATGCCGACCACAGCCAGCAGCAGCAGCGCCGGTAAAAACTCCACCTCATAGCGCAGGCATGCCCCGCGGAAGAGGCAAAGGGTCGACGCGCAAATCCAGAAGAGCAGGGCCACCGCTACCAAGAACCTACACACGATGGAGCGTGCCTCCGCTGGCCGGTCCCGCAAGGCCAGTGGTGCAGCCAGCGCGAGCCACACCACCGGAAAGTTGGTCAGGACGCCGAAGGGACTTTCAACGAAGTAATGGCCCTGTGGCAAGGGTGGCACAGCGATCTCATACACGAAAGGAAAACGAGCGCTCCAGCGCGCCGATTCCAGGAAATACACCCGAAAATTGAACCAGAGATAATGCAAACTGAAAAACCGCTGCTGAACCGCCCGGTATGCAGCCAGCTGGTAACGCTGCCCGAATTCGAACGGACTATGGAATCGCAGGGTGTTGTAGAGCATCAATCCCAACCCAATGAATACGATCGGGCCGGTCGCCGCCAGCAAGGGAGGCCAGACCTTTCGCCGCTCACGCCACGCTTGGACCACCGGCACCAGCAGGATTACAGCGCCGAATAACAAGGATGGTCGTGCCGCCACTGCCAGTCCGTAAGCCACGCTCGCCATCGCCAGCCACTGACATCTCTGCTCCGGATCGTGCAATGCGCGCCAAATCGCCGCCAGTGCCAGCATCGTCAGCATA
>JADGNO010000087.1 GCA_017883405.1 Occallatibacter sp.
CCCCGCACCCCGGAGGCCGATGTGCCAACCGCGCCGTCGCCCGCGATGAGCAGCGTCTTGGTGGCCAGCGATCCAACGCTGAGCCCGGTCTCGCCCGTAGGCGGAATTTTCATGCCTTTGAGTTCAGGACTATGGACCACCGCATCCGGCGTGGGGCCAAACGGAATCTGCCATTTGATCTCGCCTTCGTTCAGGTCGATTGCCGTAAGCCTTCCGTAAGGCGGTTTGATCAGCGGCAATCCGTCCACGGACAGACTCATGCGCGGGCCTGCGCCGGCTGGTGGCGCTGGGACTCCCTTGGCGCCTTTCTTGGCCAGTTCAAGCGCATCAGCATTCGCGCCAGCTCCTATGCCTCCCATTCGCGCAACCGCGGGCTGTCCCGCCGTCCCCTTGATGTAACCCATATCGGAAACGTCTTTTGGGGCGGCCACCATGCCGTCGGGAATAATGCACGACGAGCACGACGATACGAAGAGAAGATGCGTCTCTGGATCAAAGGAACCACCGGCCCAGTTGGTGCCGCCGTTATTTGTTCCCAACGTAAGCAGCGCCAGCGGACCGCCAATTTTGCTGAGCACGGGCGGAATGAAGACCGGGCCAATGGCATACGACTTGATCAGTTGCAATGCGTCGGCGCGCAACTTTGGCGTGAAATCGATGAGGTCGTCCACAGAAATTCCGTTGCGGTCGTACACCGGCGGCTTAGTTGGAAAAGGCTGCGTGGGCGAATACCACTCGCCGGGCACATCGCCTTTCGGAACCGGCTTCTCTTCAATCGGCCATACGGGCTGGCCGGTCACGCGATCAAAAACAAACAGCATCGACTGCTTGGTTGGCACCGCAACTGCCTTGATGGTCTTGCCGTTTACCACGATGTCGCCAAGAATTGGCGGAACTGCAATGTCCATGTCCCACAGGCCGTGATGCACGAACTGATAGTGCCATTTCCGCTTGCCTGTTTTCAGGTCGACGCAAACCAGCGACTCACTATAAAGAGTGTTGCCGGGCCGGTTGCCGCCATAGTTATCGCCCGTCGGCAATTCAATCGGCAGGTACGCAAGTCCCAGTGCGGTGTCGACGCTCGTCTGCGTCCACATGCCCGTGTTGCCGGTATATTCTGCAGATCCGTTCAACCACGTGCCGTAGCCGAACTCACCTTTCATCGGGATGGTGTGAAAGATCCAGAGCCGCTTGCCTGTCCGCACATCGAAGGCGCGCACGTACCCTTTGTATTCCGTCTTGCTGGCCACGGCTCCGCCATCAACGAACGCTGCGCCAACAATGACCTCATTCTCCGCGACCACTGGAGCGGCTTGAGTTCCGATTGCCGCGTGCACCAGATCAATCTTCTGGTCATCGTTCAGTTTCAGATCCACGATGCCGTGGTCTCCAAATCCCTGCGCGTACTGGCCCGTCTTTGCGTCAAGAGCAATCAGCCGATAGCCGGGAGTCGTGTACAGAATCCGCGACTCCCTGCCGTCGCTCCAATAAGCCAATCCGCGGCCTGAAAGTCCCCGCGGCGCGTTGGCTCCGCGTTCCCCTTCATGCTCGCCATGCACCCAAAGCAGTTCACCGGTTGCGGCATCCAGCGCGAAAACGTCGCGCCGTGTTCCACCGGTCGCATAGATCACGCCGTTCACCATCAGAGGCGTGCCTTCCAATCTGTACTCCGGATGGTTTCCCAGGCTGTCGGTTTTAAATCGCCACGCAATATCAATCTGATTGAAGTTCGTCGCATCAATCTGGTCGAACGGGCGATACCTGGTGTTTGCGAGGTCGCCGCCATAGGTAGGCCAGTCGATGCTGGCGGCAGCAGATTGACTCCACATGCAGGTGCCGGCCAAAGCAATGGCGGCAGCCGTTGCAAGGAACCGCGGAAGCCGGCTACAAAGTACGTGCGCGTTCATTCGATTCATTGTCCCAAGATGTCCTGACCAGGTTAAGTTCGGCAGCTATTTGCTCTCTTCTCCAGGAGGCGGCGCGCTCGTATTTGAGCCATTCGCGGGCTTCCACCCATCAAACGATTTGCCATTTTGGAAGAAGTAGGAATCCTTACTGTAAGGACCGGTCGCATACGAGGCGTTGGCCTGGCCAAAAATCTTGCCTGCCCTCAAAACATCGTCGTGGACCTTCTGAACCATCTGATGGTAATGCTCGTCGTTTTGCGAGTATCCCGAGAACGAACTCAGATCGTTGTTGCCGATGATCACGACATCGATGCCCGGAATGGACGCAATGTCATAGGCGTTGGCCACGCCGGTGGGCGTTTCAATCATCACCACAACCAGCATGTTGTCGTTGATCGTCTTGCGATAGTCATTGCCCCAAAGCATCCGGTACTGACCGGCTCCGGCGCTGCGCCGACCGGTTGGAGGATAACGCGCCCACTTTGCCGCTTCCCGCGCCCTGTCCACATCGTCAACGGTGGGAACAATCACGCCCAGCGCGCCGATGTCGGTCGCATGCTGAATATGCCATTCTTGCGCGTCAGGCAGCCTGATCATGGGAGTAGCCCTGACGTGCGGGCACGCCGCAATCATCTTCTCCACGTCGGCAAACTCCAGCGTGCTGTGCTGCATTTCAAACCACGTAAAGTCGTAATGCTTGGCAGCCTCGCAATAGGCAGCGATATCCATTTTCGACTGAGTGAAGCTGAAGACCTGCTTGCCGTCGAGAAGCTCCTGTTTGGCCGAGTTGTACAGCGGAGTCTTGGCGGGAGGTGGGAGGGGGTTTTGCGCGATCGCCAAAACACTCAGGAACGCAATTGCCGACAGGGAATAGGCGTAGATCTTGATCGACCTCTTCATTGTGGAGCGCCTCACTTTGAACATTCAGGCCAGCGGTTCGAGTGCATTCTCGATGGGGTAAACCGGCTGGCCGAAAGTATACACACTGAAACTTGAGGCGGGGAATAGACAAGTGCAGCTATGCGTCTGGTCCGCACGCTCCCACGGCCGGTACCCGTACCGGCGTGGAAGCAATCGTGCCATCAGAAGCTGCGTGCAGGAATTATCGCGAACTTTATTGAAGGGCGATGGCCAAGGTGGTATCGCCTTTGACCCGGATGGTTCCGTCCTTCGCCAGCTTTACGGGCACGCCTTTTAAAGTCCGGGCTGAGGTCACCTTTTGGCCCTCGGGTGCGATCAGGAGAAAAGTTTGATCGCTGCCGGCATGAATTTGCATGGTTGTTAGCTTGCCTGCTTTCCAGTCGAGATCGACTGAAGCATTGCCTCGAACGTGAAGACCACGCACCGATCCATCAGCCCATTGTTTTGGCAAGGCGGGCAGCAACTCAATCTCCGCCGCGTTTTGCGTCCAGCGCGATTGCAGCAGTGCCTCAAGCATTCCATTCGCTGCGCCCAGGTTGCCGTCAATCTGGAACACTCCCGGCGGATGGGTATCCATCAGATTTGGAAATGTGGATTGACGGAACATGACCTGCAGGCTGTCATACGCCTGTGCCGGCTCATGCAGGCGGTCCCAGTAGTTGACCACCCAGGCGCGCGACCATCCCGTTTGCCCGCCGCCATGTTCCAGACGCATCTCAAGCGATTTGCGCGCGGCCTTGGCAAGTTCGGGCGTTTCGCGCAACGATATTTGCGACCCCGGAAAGAGCGCCCACAAGTGGGAAATGTGCCGATGGCCCGGCTCGGCTTCGTCGTAGTCCTGTTGCCACTCCTGCAGTTGCCCGTGCTTGCCGATTGCGAACGGGGGCAGCTTGCTGAGCGCACTTTCCACTTGTTTCAAAAACGAAGCGTCTTGCGACAGAATGCGTCCGGCATCGAGAGTGCGCGTAAACAACTCGCGCACCAGTTCAATGTCCATCGTCGGCCCCATGGCCAGCGAATGATTTGAGCCATCGGGCAATTTGTACTGGTTCTCCGGCGAGACAGATGGACCGGTGACCAGATGTCCCTGTCCGTCGTCGACCAGGTAGTCGAGGAAGAATTGCGATGCATCGTGCAGAATGGGCCACGCGCGATCGCGCAGGAAAGCCTTGTCCATCGAGTAGGCGTAGTGGTCCCACGCGTAAAGCGAAAGCCACGCGCCACCCATGGGCCACATGCCCCATTGATAGCCGTCGATCGCTTCGGCGTCGCCCCAGATGTCGGTGTTGTGATGGATGACGAATCCGCGCGCGCCATAATATTTTTGCGCTACCTGAGTGCCGGTGCCGCTTGATGGCGTGCGGATCATGTCAATCAGGTTGATGAGCGGCAAGGTTGTCTCGCCGAGTCCAGCCGCCTCTGCCGGCCAGTAGTTCATTTCAGTGTTGACATTGATCGTCCACTTGGATCCCCACGGATTGTCGATGCCGGCCGCCCAGATTCCCTGCAGGTTCGCAGGCAGACCGTCAACACGCGAGGAGCTGATAAGCAGGTAGCGAGCAAACTGGAAGTAAAGTTCCTGCAGGCCGAGATCGTCACCGCCGGCGCTCACCCGCTTCATGCGTTCATCTGTCGGCAACCCGTCGTTCGCTGAGGTAGCAGCTTCAAGATGCAGCGCCATGCGCCGATAAACAGGCCCGTAAACGGCTTGCTGACTGGCAAGAATCTGAACGGCGGTGCGCTTTTTTGCGCGGGCAAGAACCCGCTCGCATTGTTCCTCAGGATCGCCGCCGGCAAACGGGCCGCCTTTGAAATCTGTGGCAGCGGCGATGAGCACAGTTACGGAATCCGCATTGGTGACGACGATGTCCGATCCTTGCGCTTCCATCGTGCCGCCGGTTGGGCGGAACGTGACTTCACCTGCGAAACGTGTCTGTGCTTTATGCTCTGGACCTTCCCGCAACACCAGCGTGTTGTGCCCCCGTGTGCGGACCGCGAAATCAGCGGGCCGATCCATGCTGGCTTTAAAGCTGATCGCGCCCTTCTTGTCGGAGCGCAGACGCATGACGATCACTTCATCAGGAACCGAGGCGAAAACTTCGCGGGTATAGTGGACGCCGTTCAATGTGTACGTAACGCGCGCCACCCCGGTATTGAGATCCAGTTCACGCCGATAGCCGGAAACATCGCCTTTGTTCGATGAGTGCAGGTAGAGATCGCCAAGTGTGCTGTAGCCCGGCATGCCTGCAGGAATAGCGATCATGCACTGATGCGCAAGCTTTTCCGCCGCAGTGATCTTTTCGGCGTCTGTGCCGTGCGACTCGAGCAGAAGCTGGCGAATCTTTGGAAAGGCTTCGCCGGCGCATGGATTCAGGCGATTCGCTCTGCTGCCCTGCCACAGGGACGACTCGTTAAACTGCAAGTGTTCATCGCCCGCATAAGTCTGGCTTCCATCCATCAGCGGCTGGTTCAGACGCGAGGCCTGCAAGTCGCCGTTGTTGGAGCCGGTGTTGGCTCCGCCAAAAACCATCGCACCCAGGCGTCCGTTGCCAACCGGCAGCGCATGATCCCAAACAGGCGCGGGTGTTTTGTACCAGAGCACTTCGCGATGGGATGCGCTGTTGTTCTGCACCGCCAATGCAGAGGTCCCGATAAAGATGGAGAGACCCAAAAGAACAAACCGTTTTCCGATTACAGACATTGCGTTGAACGCTCCCGATCCTACCGCGGTTGATTGCACCTCAAGCATAACTAAATCGGTAACTGAAACGGCAACTATCCTGCGCAATATTTCTGCAGAACCTGGCATCGCTCCCCCGCCGAGCGATTAGGCTAGAGTCTGCGTCAACGCGCTTCTCGCGCCCCGGAGAACGCGATTCCCCGACGGGACCATCTCTGAACATCATGCAAATGCCTCGCTATACACTGGCCGACTACGAGAACGAGTACGCGGACCGCCACCTGTTGCACGGCGTGGTGGCTAAATGGGCAATGGCCAAACCTGATGCCACTGCCATGTTGAGCGCCGATGGCAGCCGCACACTTACCTACGCCGAGTTTGATCGGCACACGACTGCGCTGGCGGATGAACTGCTGCAGCTTGGATTCAGCAAGGGCGACTTCCTGGTAACGCAACTGCCGTTGACGGTAGACCATGTGCTGCTGGAGTACGCCTGCTTTAAAATCGGCGTCATTTTTGCGCCGCTTGATCTGCGGCTGGCACCCGGCGAAGTTGTGCGTGTGCTCCACATTTTGCAGCCGCGTGGATTTGTGTGTCTCGGTGTAGCTCCGCCCTTTGATTTTCGCGCGACCTGGAACGCCGTGAAGGAAAGTGGCAAAAGCGTCGAGCATCTTTTCGCCGTCTCGACCGAAGCTGTTCCCGGCACCCACGCTCTGGCAGAAATCACCGAGCCTGCCAGGCGAGCCGCGGAAGACGTAACCAGCAACGTGTCTGCGGCATTCGAAAGCGCTACAGCTAAAATCACATCCGATGACGGCGCGTTGGTGATCTTCACGACCGGCTCAACGGGATCGCCCAAGCCCGCGTTGCTGTCGCATCGCAACATCACCATTCAAAACATGTGTATGAGCGGAGCCATCTTTGGCGGCGACCTGGGCTTGCGCACGCTGGTGCATCTGCCGCCTTCGCATGTGGGTTGCCAGACAGAGATGATGATGAGCACGCTGTTTGGCGGCGGCTCGGTAGTCTTGCTCGATGTCTTCGATCCGGCCAAGACGATGCGCGCCATTCAGCAACACCGCGTGCAGATATTCGCGCAGATTCCCGCCATGTTCAACCTGGTTTGGATGCTGAAGGACTACGCACAGTACGACCTGTCCAGCATTCGACTGGTGGCATTCGGCGGCAATTCCGTTTCAAAGGCTTTCGTTGACCGCGTGGCAGGCATGGCGCCGCTTGTGGCAACGGGCCTGGGGCTTACGGAGTGCGCGGGCTTCTGTACATATGCGCTGGTGAAGTCGGGAGAGCACGAACCGCTCGCCACCGGCGTCGGCGTCGACATGCCCATTTATCCATGCACCATTCGACAAGACATGCGCGAAGACGGAAATGCAGGCGACGAGTTGCCCGAAGGGGAGATCGGCCAGGTGTGTTTCCGCGGGCCGCAAACTTTTCTCGGCTATGTCAACGATCCTGAAGCAACGGCCAAAACCATCTCACGCGATGGCTATCTCTATACCGGCGATCTGGGCGTGAAAGACGCTACGGGCCTGCGTCTGACCGGCCGCGCCAAGTGGGTCATCAAATCCTTCGGCCACCAGATTTATCCCGGCGATGTGGAGTCACACATTTGCTTGCTCGCAGAGAAAGTGGCGAGTTGCGTGGTCGTCGGCGCTCCGCATGAAGTGGTCTCAGAAGGCGTGGTCGCCCTGGTAGAGAAGAAGCCGGCGATTGAACTGGATGAGAAAGAACTGAGCCAGCTTGCGAGAGCGCTTCCCTCGTACATGCGGCCGCGTCACTGGATCATTCTTGAGCCGGGAAAGATGCCGCTGAATCGCCTGGCGAAGCCCGACTATCTTCGCGCCCAGGAGATGGCTCATCAGGAAATTGCCGAACTGCGCACGCGCGGCGAGTGGGACAGTCGCCACGTAAAGGACTAGCGCAACGCCTCAAATCGCAACCTGCAACAATCAAAGTTCGATCAGCGGGCGAGGCAGACGGGGGCGCGCGCGATCAAGAAAAATTCTCATGCGCAGCGCTTCAGCACGTTCCACCGCGACCAATCGCAGTTGGCGGCGAATGTGGTCGATGTCAGCCAGATTGGCAACAAAGGCCTCGTCGGACTCCGCGTCGCGCTCGAGCCGCGCAATTCTGCACTCGATGCTCTGACGAAACCGGGGGCTGATTTCAAAGCTTTCCTTGGCAGCACAGTTGAGGATCATGGCGAACTCCTGGGGTCAAATCGGTTGGTGTCTGAACTTTTTTTGAACAAAGTTCTAAAGTTCTTTTCACTTGTGCCGATCCTATAGAGGACAGGTAAGATTCGCCAGATTACCAAACGCACGCGCGCAGGTAATTGTGTGTCCAAAAATGAAACAGGGGCGGAAACCGTCCGCCCCTGTCATGCTGCGCCGAGAACCAAAACAATCTGCCTATCGAGTTGCCGCAATGCCGAGCACCATCTGTGTTCCTGAATCCAGATGGATGTTGCGGTTGGCCGCGGACAATGTTCCTGATGCTGCTCCTGCCGCTTCGCCATTCAACATTACGCCCTGTATACCCGTTGCGCGTGCGCCCACAAAGCCGGCGCCATTCGCAGTGCCGCTTACTCCTCGTCCCAATCCCGTAGCGTCACCGCCAACGCCGCTGGTGGCACGCACTGCGGAGCCGGCGGTCGAGCCGACGCCCGATCCAACGCGGCTGGTTGCCATGGCCGCGCCGCCCGCTGCTCCTCCTACCAGTCCACCACCGATTCGGCCTCCGCTGGCCGCGCCACTTGCAACAGCACCGCCGCCCATCGGAGCGTCAAGCGCTTCCTCATCCGCCATTGATGCACCTGCAACAGCGCCAGCGCTTGGAGAAACCGACTCGATCATGGAGTGAATCGCCATGCTTTGCCCGCCGCGCAGTTCAACGCGATCGAACTCAAGGCCCATGTGCGACTCTGCCTGCTGCCTGCTGTGCGCCTGAACCTCAGTGACGTGGCCTACGAGACGCGAGCCTTTGGGAACCATGACGCCTTCGGCAGTCTTGAATTTCTGCGTGGTCTTAAGCACAACTTCGTCGCCCGCCTTTGCGGTCTTCGAATCCAATTTGCCCTCAAGCTCGCCGGTAACCTGGCGCATATCGGACGAACCGGCCATAGAGCCGGATGCCGATCCATGAGATGACGCGCCTGCTGATGCGCCATGTGCGTTTGCAGAGCCGCTTGCATCTGTTGATGCGCTTGCGTCTGCATGTGCGTGGTTTGCATTTAGGCTCGTGTCTGCATTGGAGGCCTGGCCGGCGCTGGCTCCTGCTGCAGTTGCTGAAGTGTTCTGCTGCGCTGTTGCGTCAACTTGCTGCGCCATAAGCAGGGGAAGACTCGCAAAGGAAAATGTGGCCGCTACAAGTAATCTGGCAGTTCTCATCGAATGACCCTCCGTAGTTTTATCTGGCTAGTTCGTACCCGCGCTTGCTGGGGAGTGATATCGGGTAAGACACATGAGTTACTGCAAATGTTGTTCCATATGCTTCTGACGAAAGTAACTTGAGCGGATAAGTACATCTCTGGTAGGAGCTTGTGCGCGTTTCTCGGCGGCAAAGCGACAAAGCGGAAGTTACCTGCGGCAGCAGAAGTAATCGGCAGTTTCTACCCGCCTTTGTGTAAATACTTCAAATTTTGAGCTGAACATCCCGGCTGGTTAGTCTGTGGGCGGCATTGCGTAATAGCCCTTGCGAACCTGCACCTTGGTTCCTTCACCGCATTGCACGGCGATGTGCCGGAAGGTTGAGTCGAGCTTCGTATTAGTCGGCGTGTAACTGGCCACGTACTGGGTGCGCAGTTCATCCTCAATCTGCTGGAAGGCGTCCTGAAGCTTTTTGCCGTTGTTGCCCACGTTGATCACGCGGCCGCCGGTTTCTTCAGCAACGCGCTTGGCGGCGGAGTAGCCGTAGTAGCCCATATTGTAATTAAAGTACTGCATAACATCCGCAATCAAAATGACGTAGACGATGACGTTATTCTTTTGCGCTGCGGCGATTGCCTCACCAATCTTGGCGCGGCTGCCCTGATCATCACCGTCGGTCAGAATGATCATCGCCTTGCGGCCGCTCTCCTGGTTCAGCTTGTCTTCCGCAGCCAGCTTGATTGCGTCATAGAACAACGTGCCCTTGGGATCGCCGATTGTTGGCACAGTACCGCCACCGGCACCGGGGATGCCGGCGCCTCCGTTACCGCCAGCCGTATTGATTTCTGCCTTGTCCAACGCCTTCGCAAGCAAGTGAGCGCTGTTGGTGTAGTCCTGAAGCAGGTCCACGTTCACATCAAACGAGACCAGGAAAGCTTCGTCTTTTGACCGCAGGACGCGCTGCAAAAACTGGCTTCCCGCTTCCTGCTCCAGCGGCAACACGCGCTGCTGGCTCCCTGAGGTATCCAGCAGGATGCCGAGCGTGAGCGCCTGATTAGTCTCCGCTACGAAGTTCTTGAGCGGCTGCGGAACTTTATCTTCTTCAACCTTGCAATCGTTGCGGGTCAGGTGGGGCACGAGCTCGTTGTTTTTGTCCTTGACGGTAAAGTACAGGTCCACCAGGTTGACGCCGAGTTTGAGGGTGGTGACCGGCCGTTCGTCCCGCGAGGGCGGTGGCGCGTTGCTCACGGGTGGAGCATCGGGCGAAGGAGCAAGCTGGGCCGTAGCCGTGGCGGGCAGCCACGACAATCCAAGAACTACCGCAACGAAAGCTCCAAGCCAAATTCTCATACGCTTATATAGACGAAAACCTTTGCTAGTGGAGAGCATAACCTGAACCGGCGACACATGGCACGAGCAACCTGTTGGGCTCTGCTGCGTCTGATACTCTGACAGGTGCGGGCCTTTCGGCTGACAATGGCCGGCGTGGGCGCACCCGCGAAGCATGTTCACGAGCTGGGTGCGGTGGTCTGGGAGGACGAAAATACCTGTGAAGTACTGCTCTAAAGCAATCGTATTTACTGCGCTTCTTGGTTTCAGTTTTCCCTTGAACCTTGCCGTGCAGGGTCAATCTCAGCAGGCTGTCCCCGATGCACCGGCTCCACAGCCGGCTGCGCCCCTTTCCGGCGTTAACGGCCCCATTACTCCCGGCAGCGGCACGCCCGGAGTTGACGCGGCGACAGGATCTTCAGCTTCAGGTCAAACATCAACTCCGTTACCGGCTCCGCAGCCGCCTCAGCAGCAACCCAAGCCTCAGACGGCACCTGCGCCGTCAGGCCCCGACAACGCAGGCGCACCGGCTCCTGAAGAAGGTAGCGCAGCCTTTACCAAGTTCGTTGTCAACCTGACCTTTGTTGAAGTGCCGGTTACGGTTAAAGACTCGAAGGGCAACCAGGTGGCGGGCCTTACTGCTCGCGACTTCAAAGTATTTGAGAACAACGTTCGCGTGCCGCTCAACTATTTCAGCGTTGATCCGCGGCCGCTTTCGGTAGCCTTTGTCATCGACCAGAGCCTGCCTTCTGACGTGATGGCCAAGGTGAATGACTCGATGGGCGCCATTCAGGGTGCTCTTACGCCCTACGACGAAGTGGCCGTATTTACCTACGGCAATGGCCCCAAAGAGTGGACTGGCTTTACCGGAGCGCAGGGCAATCGCCTGCCCGCGGTGCTGGCGCTGGCCAAGTCTCAAGGCACTGACATGCAGGTGCCCATCAATAGCGGTCCGCTTTACGGATGTGCCATTCGGCAGAACGGAAACTGCGTTGATCCAAATCTGCAGCCCGGCCGTTCCGCAGGCAACAACTCTTTCGGAAACATGCCGAAGGAGCTTCACACGCTGAATGACGCAATCCTCTCGGCCGCCAAAGAACTTTCGACGCGGCCCAAGGAACGCCTGCGCGCCATCTACGTTGTCTCAGACGGCAAGGAATATGGCAGCAAGGCGACGCTGCGCGAAGTCATCCGCTACCTGCAGACGAACAAGATTGCCGTGTATGCCACGGCCGTGGGTGCCTCGGCGGAGTGGGGCGTTGGCTATGTGAGCCGCCTGCACCTGCCCTTCACCATGTACGACAACATCCTGTTCAAGTACACGCTGGCCACGGGCGGCGATCTGTACTCTGAGCGCGGCACCAACGGCATTGAAGCGAGCTACGCGAAGGTCGCCGAAGAGGCTCGTTCGAAGTACACGCTGGGTTACATCAGCCACGAGTCGATCTATGACAGCAAACTCCGCAGCATCACCGTGCTGGTCGACAGGCCGAATCTGGATGTAATCTCCAAGCGCGGCTACTACCCCTCTGCGCAAGACAAGTAGGGTGAACGGGCCTGCATGAACGCCTCAGGAAGTTCAGCCGGATTAGGTCTTCTGTCGGCTGCCACCTGGGGCGGTTCCGATTTTGTAGGCGGCCTTGGCTCCCGGCGTGCGCCGGCCATGCTGATAGTAGCGTCCGGCCACATCATCACATTTTTTATTCTGGTGTGCGTCTGCCTGGGCGCCCACCTTGCGCTGCCCAGCCGGCACGACCTGCTGTTTGCCACGGTTGCCGGTTTTGAGGGATCGCTGGCGTTGGCCGTCTTTTACCGTGCGCTGGCCATGGGCGCTATGGGACTGACGGCGGCGCTGACCGGACTGCTGACCGCGCTGGTCCCGGTTCTGTTCTCAATCTTCTCCGACGGCTTTCCCAGGCCGCTGACGGCTGCTGGTTTGCTCGGCGGTTTGGTGGCCATCTGGCTGATTACCCATACACCCAACCGCGAAGGCCCTGCCACGCCGCCGCGCGCTCTGCTGCTGGGTGCGCTGGCTGGCACTGGTTTTGGCATTCAGCTCATCCTGTTCAAAATGGCCAGCGGCGGCGGGCTGCTGTGGACCATGACGTCCGCGCGCGCAGCAGGAAGCGTGGCGATGATCCTGGTGATCCTGGCAATGCCGCCCAAACGGCCGTGGAAGGGCTTCTGGCAGTTCGGCGTGCTGGCCGGAGTGCTGGATACGATTGGAAACCTGTTCTATTTGAGAGCCACGCAGCTTGGCCGCCTGGACGTAGCTGCCGTTGTTTGTTCGCTTTATCCGGCCGGGACGATTCTGCTGGCGGCGCTGGTCTTGCGCGAACTGCCTACCAGGCGGCAATTGGCCGGCATGGCGTTGGCGCTGGGAGCGGTGATGCTGCTGAGCGCGTAATACAGCTGCTAGATGCTTTTGTGGTGAATCAACGCACAAAGACCTGTGCACCGGCACAGGTCTTTGTGAATCCCTGAACGAACTGGTCTCGCTGGTTTGGCGAGGGTGTGATTGCAACACTTAAGCTTAGCTCTGCTTGGTCTCAGCCGGTGTAGCCGGGGGCGGAGGAGGCGCTTGCGTATTCTGCGAAGGTGGAGGAGGAGGCGGATCGGAAATACCCCGAATGCCTTCTTTGAAGCCCTTCAAACCTTCGCCCAGTCCCTTACCCAACTCCGGCAGCCGCTTGGCGCCAAACAACAAAAATGCAACCACGGCTAAAACGATGAGATGCCACGGCTGAAGTAGATCGCCCATTCCCGTATCCTCCGCAGTGCGCACCAAGGGGCCGCACATGCTCACTGGTTATTGTCGCATAGAACGATAGTACAGCGCTGTCTTGGAGGCTGGAGTGAGTTTCGTCACTCCAAAACAGGCTTTTAATTGACCTGGGCCGGCTTTCCCAGCCTTTCCGTGACCATGGAGAAGAAGGTGCGCAGGTCCTCTTCTTCGCCCTCGGTCAGGCGGCGGAACACCTTCATGAGCGGAAACAGCCGGGAGCCGCGCAATTCGACCGCTGGAACGGCCGCAATGCCGCCTGGATACTGCGTCATCTCCCAAGTGCCGGCGTAGCGGCGGCGCAGCACCTCGCCCAGGTAGCTGCCCCACAGGCGCACTTCAAAATCGATATCGAGTTCCGGACTTTCGCCCACGCGAACAAGGATTTCATCGAGCGAATCGATGGACTCTGAAGTGAAGTCGAGTTTCTGGCTGAATTCGCTGCGCGCAAGTTCAGCCGCGGCTTGCGCGTAGCCTTCCATCATCGCTCCCAGATCAGGGAACGAAGTCGACTCCAGTCGTTTTCGAAGTTCAGCAGGGTTTCTCATCGAATAATTAAGCCGAGCATCTAAAAAGCATGACGGAATATGAGAATAGTACAGTGGACCGCCTTTATGTCAGACTCAGAGATGGGATGCGAAGGTTTTCGGTTGTGAAAAGAATCAAACTACTCACGTTGATGGCTGTTGTAACGCTTGCGGCTGCAGGGTCACAGGCGGCCACCCGCGACGTGTATCCCGATCCGGCCAAGGCAAGGGGCGATCTTGCGGCGGCGCTGAAGACTGCACCGGCTGCGCACAAACGCATCCTGCTGGATTTTGGTGGCAACTGGTGCGGCGACTGCCAGGTGCTCGACATCTATTTCCACGAGCCGGCGAACGCGCAGATTCTCAAGGCAAATTTTATTCTCGTCGACATCAATGTGGGACGCTACGACGCGAACCTTGATCTGGCGAAGAGGTATCACATCCCGCTCAACCGGGGCGTGCCTGCGCTTGCAGTTCTGAGTGAAAACGGGAAGCTGCTCTACAGCCAGCGAACCGGGGAGTTTGAATCCATGCAGAAGATGGAACCATCGGCAGTGACCAAGTTCCTGGTGCAGTGGCGTGAGCCGCGAAGCGGCTGCTCCGTAATGGTGCTTAACTGCTGAGGCGACGGCAGCTGTCAGCTCTCAGCTTTCAGCTTCCCGCTCAATCGTGTTGAGCCTGACTGCGCGCACGAATTCCTCTGGTAGCGTCAGGCAGGGAGAAA
>JADGNO010000015.1 GCA_017883405.1 Occallatibacter sp.
CGTTGCACTTATTGTTCCGTAACATTGATCGGGATTGAAGGTGAGCGGGCTTCGCTCTCCGCCGTCTACGCCATGCATGATGTGGAGATAGCAGGCCTGTGCAGGATTGCCATAGCTATGGCCACCAGGGCCGAATCCGTCATTCACGTCGGGGCCAATCGCAGGATATGGAATTGAGTTCCACCACTTCGGCATCGCTGGAAGGTAGAACGACGCCGGCAACTGCTGCGGTGCGTTCGCCGTCCAATCGATCGACTTGGTGATGTTGCTGTAGTTGCCGTGAATAAAGTCTTTAGCGGCGATGCCACTGCAGTGGCAGGCATACGTTCCGCCGCTGCAGCCTGAGCCGCTTCCGTCGTCGCTCGTACTTCCGTAGCCGAATGACCAGCCGTAGGCGAGTGCATCGTAATTGCGCCGCGCAGGAAATTCGACCGACGCACTTTGTTTGAGCGGAGCGTTGTATCCAATGAGCGACTGCATTTGCGCGGAACCTACAACATTGGCAACGTAACTATCGACAGTGGCGAGGTACGACAAATCGATTGCTCGCGCAGCCTGAAAGCCGTAATGACTTTCCGCTCCCGCGCATGTTACGTCCGCGCGCCCATTCATCGGACTACA
The DNA here is from genome assembly GCA_017883405.1 of Occallatibacter sp. Lineage (GTDB taxonomy): Bacteria > Acidobacteriota > Terriglobia > Terriglobales > Acidobacteriaceae > Telmatobacter. Next base: position 622 of record JADGNO010000015.1, read on the forward strand.
AATGCGGTTGGAGCCTACGACCCAATTGCGATAGGCCGTGGTTTGGCTTGAGCTGCCCCAGACCGGATCCTCTTCGATCTTGGTAACCACGTTGCCCTCAAGCAGATTGAACTGCGGATGTGCGCCGTGAAAGATGATGCCGCCGATTACGAGATTGGGTGCGCCGCTATCAAACTCCCCAGTGGAGTAGTTGTAGGCAACAACATTGCCGGCGGCTCCCCACTCAAGCATGATGGCCGCGTGAGTTCGATCAATAATGTTGTTCTCAATCAGGCTTGCGCTGGTCTTGTATCCAATTTGCAAGTCGGAATCATGCTCGCCGGGACGATGCAGAAATGCGTTTGAGAAGTAGCTATCGCGAATCTCATCGTGAAATCCCCAGTAGATTTCGACATGATCGCCGTCGGTGTAATTCGATTCGACGCGCCTGATCCAACAGTGCGCGCACATATGCAGGCCAAAGTTTGACGCGTAACCCGAATTGGTGGCATACACCTGCAAGTCCTCAACTCCCGCATACTGCGCGGACATTCTGAACGGAACCGCACCCGGCAGGTTGGTATACGCACTGTAGAGCGCGGGCGCGAAGGAGACTTTGTTCCCGGCCACCGCCGTTACTTCAACGATCTGTCCACGCGCGAGTTCGCCCGCGTCTGTCCAGCCGTCACACCAATTGCAGTTGCCACCGCTGCCAGCAGACGTTACAACACCTGGGTTGTTGACCTCAGCGATTGCCAGATTCATGCCGGCCTTGACGGTTGAAGCATTCGTCAATTCAATTTGAGTGGAACCGGCAGTCGCTCCGCTCAGAATTCCAAGTGGCGCATAATCGACACTGTCTGAACCCAGGCTGATGACGTCTCCGCCTGCCTTCCCCGTCGCCTTCAAGACGGTCAGACTCGCACCCGCTCCGCGCAGCGTTACGTTCGATGGAACTTGAATTGTTCCATTGATGTTGTAAGTGCCTTCGCCAAGCATAACCGTCTGGCCGTCGCGGCAAGAGGCAAGTGCGAAATTGATCGCTTCCACTCTGGATGGCGGCTTGATGCGAGCGCAGATATCCTTGCGAGCCGGGATTCCGCCCACACCCGCTTTCGTCCAATCGATGGCGTTGCCTGCGGGAAGAATCTGCTTCCAGCTTTGGCCCATTGCAAACGACGCAGAAAGTACAATGGCGAATATCGCAATCCTGATGCAAGCAAGTTTCAAGTGGTCACCCGCTCTCTTTCTGCATTTGAAACTATGATGCGAAGAAGTCGGACCAATCGTAGGATTGGCTCTAGTCCGCCGTGAAGAGCGACAACGGCGGCGATGTAGAGAATTGAAAACGAGATGGATACAAGTGCGATGCGCAGGATCGCTTGCGAGACACCATCTGCCAACAGCGAACCGGCAAGATGTAGCACGGCTAAGAATGTAACCACGCCTGCAATAGAGGAAGCGACAACATAACGCCACACCGCCGAGATAACTGGCCGAACTCCAAGCCCGATTGGGTTGCCCGCAAACCAAATTGCGGGAAGAGTCAGAACCCAGAACGACACACACCAAGCAGCAGCAATGCCGCGCGGGCCCCAATGAATAGCGGCTACAAAAAGAAGAATAGTGACGGCCCACTCAATCAAGCCCCAGCGCAACCATCGATCAGCGCGGCCAATGGAAAGGTGAATCCAACCGTGGGTTCCGTACAGCATCATCGCGCCTATTCCCGGGGCAAACCAGACGAAGATGTTTCCCGCTTCATCCCAGCCGGGGCCGAGCAATACACGAATGAGATCTTTTCCGATCAACGTGAAGTCGCCTGCAATCCACATCCCAATGAACGTCATGACGGCAATGGCGCCGAGCAGATAATGACGAAACTGCGCAGTGTCGTTTCGAGCGCGGCTGAGCGCAGAGACCGCGACAACAGAGATGGACGAAACTAATTGCGACGCTGAAAGTGAGAACAGGTCGTAGGCCTTCTTATAGAACCCGAGTGCCGGCGCGCCGAATTGCCAGCCGACCAGCAAATTGTCGACGTTGCGCGCAAAATAGTTCAGGCTGAATCGGCCGTAGGTTAACATTGCGAATTTCATCATCGAGCCGGTGGCGGTTGCATAGCGCGGGCGCCCTGGAATCCACGGGCACAGGACAAACGCGCCAATGGTTGTGCTGAGCGGGAGAGCGCAAACGCCGGCAACGAGCGCCCAATATCCCCAGCCGGAGCAGCCAAGAGCAATCGATATCGCAACCGAGATTATCTTTGCAACAATGTCGTTGATTGCCAGCGCTGAGAAGCGCATAGCGCGCTTCAACAGGGCGAGATGAACGACGGAAACGCTCGTCAGACCAATCGACAAAGCGATACCATGCACAACATTTGCGACGAGAGGTTCAGCATAGAACTTCGCAAGCAGAGAACCTGTCGCGACAAATCCGCATGTGAGCAGCATGCCGATGCACAGATTCATCCAGAAGAGATTTGAAGATTGAATACTGTCCAGCTTTTCCTGCTGGACGATCGCTTCGGTAATTCCATTGATGCCGAAATTTGACAGCAGCAGGCTGAACGTCGTCACCATCGCAACCAGGCCGAAGTCCCTGGGCACAAGAACGCGCGCAAGCACGACCGTGGCGACAATCTGGATCGCGAGTGAAAAGCCACTTGAGAGCACAGTCATGCCTGCCCCGCGCACGGCGAGTCGCGTGAGCCTGGCGCCGCTTCCTGACACCCCACTTGCGAATTCTCCGTCTAAATCAAATGGCTTCAATGATGCTCCTTTTCAGTTCCTCAAAAATGCGCTGCCCTCTTCATCGAAGAATTCTGACTGGTTTCGGTGGTGCGGCGCGCAACCAATGTAATCTCGGTATTCCGATTTCTTCCTTCGCGATCGAGAATGGCGGGCAATCAGAAGCGGCCAGAAGAAATGCCAGCCATATTGGACTGAGCATTCTGAACCCGGCCTCGGTCATACTGAAAACCAGCGTTGCTGTTAGAAACGCCAGCCGCAAACGCGCGTCTTGACGATCGCCTCGCAATTCCGCGAGAGCTCTCTGATATCCCGACACCATGACCGCACCAAGCAGGGCGACGCCGCACCAACCAAGGTTCAAATAGACTTCAATGTAGCCGTTGTGAGCTTCCTGAATGCCGTCGACGCTCATGTGCCAAACGGTTTCAAGGCGATTGCCCAGCCAGAAGCTTTCAAAGCCGGTGCCGAAAAACGGATTCGTACGCAGTGACAGCACTGCATGCCAGATGAGCTTCCGACCAGTGAGCGTTGAGTTGCGGCCGAGTGTATGCAGCACCGAGTCCAGCGGGTTAAGGAAGATTGCAATTGCCGGCAAAGCGAGTGCCGCGATGAGCACAAGCGGAACGCCGGGATGCCAACGCAAAATGCTTCGCTGGCCGATGAGAACCATTACCGCTCCCACCAGCGCAAGACACGCCAGCGACGTCATCGAATCGGCTTTAATGATTAGCCAGCCTGCGATGGCGAATACGATGAGGTGCGCAAACAGATGGCGTTGACGATGTGGCATAGTGCGATCTTCCAATGCACAAGTCGCGACCCACAATGAAAATAGTCCACACACCATGGCGATCAACCCGAGCATGTTCTTGAAGGTAGCTACGCCGAAGTACATCATGGTCATGTCTTCAGCGTTGTAGCCGCTGCCGAGGCCGGGAAAACAGGTGATGAATAGGACCGAGAGTGGCAACAGTACGAAGGCGGTGCGTTTGAACAGGCACCTGATCGCCAGTTTTGGGTGTGCATCAGTAAGCACAATCATGATCATGACTACATCGCCAACCGACTTGCCCCATCGCTTGAATGCGATAAATGGGTAGTCGGACCACCAGACGCTGAGCGCGCAATAAGTAACAAAGAGGAGTAGCGGGAGATTCTGACGGAGAAATCCTCGTACCTGGGGTGCGCGGAAATTGAGAACCGTTACACCGGCGAAGATCAGGATTGAGTAGAATGCGGCATCAATGGGGCTCGATTCAGAATACTGCAGCGCAAGCGAAACCGTCGGCCGCATCGCCAGCCATTCTGAAATGGATCGGGAGCCACAAATCAAGAGCCATAAAGTCGGTATCCATAATGCGTGCGAAGGCTGCGCATCACTCTCGCGGTCGAGATAGAAGAGCCACGCGATGCAAGCGATACAGACGATTGTGCCGATGAATTGGGTCATCTTGTGTCAGTAAACAAACGGTGAATGTGCTCCAGCGTGAGCAGTTTGTGAATGGCGTTGGTGTGGTTGCGCCTTCCCACGCAATGCTCCTGCACGATGCGCTCAACAGCAATGCGATCGAGATAAGGCCGCGCGAGGGAGCGGGAATCCAGCAAGATTTCGCGAACATAATCACTCAAGTCATCCCGATACCAAACGCGAAAGTGAGTGAACTTATGCCGCCCAAGAAATGCGCGTTCCAGATGCAGGCGCTTCATTGCGCAATCGACGCGGGCTAAACTGTCGGGCATTCCATAGTCGCAGGCGTATTCGGCTTTGAATGTGAAATCGAAGTACGCCTGCTGCAGGGCGGCAATCCAGCCAGGCAGATTTCCGCCTAGCCCCAGATCGGTCCTGATCGCTCTCAGTTCCCCGCTTCCATCGGCGATCAAGCGCAACGATATATCGTTATTCATCAGCGCCGATTGAGGCGCACGATAAATGACTTGCACAATATCGTTATCGAGGAACGGAGAACGAATATTTTGCTGGGTGCGTTCCAACGCCAGGAGGCCGTGCTGTCGCCAAGGCGCCTGACGGAAAACGGCAAAGGAAAGCGGATGACCTCCAATTAATGATGAATACGTCTCATTGGCGCGAGCCAGATGACTGGTCAGTCCCTCGTTAAAAAGCCCGGGCGGCGGTTCGACGGGTTTAAATGTGCGAACATGACGCAGAACTTCGCCGCCGTAGTTGCCGGTGACGCGCACAGGCGCAATTTGTGCTGCCTGCTCGCTCACATACAAATCGGGGGCATGCTTTACTTCAACACAGCCATCCGTCAGGAAGACGGTGCGCTCGGCATACTGCGAGAATTTCTGAAGAAACTGCTGTCCGACCGGGATGACGTCATGGGATTGTCCGCAGGCCCGGGCGACGCGGCGCCCGATTGTCACATCCTGCGATTCACGAATTGCGCTTCCGAAGGAAAAGCAGCGCAGAGTATCACGCGCGGCGCCCGACCAGGACATGAGCATTCTGGAATCGAGCCCGCCGGTTAGCGAAACGCCAACTGATTCGCGGCCGTCGAAGTAACGCGGAACTCTCGCGGCGAAATTCGACTTAAGTTCCCGATAGAAAGATTCCGAATCGAGTTGCGGCTGCGCTTCCCATTCCTTCGGATTGAAATAACTTCCCTTCAAGGTCAACGTTCCGTTCTTGAATACCCATGCGGACCCGCCGGGAAGAACCGAAACCCCTTTAAAGATCGTCCTATCTTCGAGCGCACAACCACACGAGATGAATTCCGCCATACCGTCCGGGCGGATCGACCTTGACTCTGGACAGACTTCTAATATGGCTTTCACTTCGGCAGCAAAATAAAATGCGTCTGGGGATTGTCGCCAATAAAGGCGCTGCATTCCGTATCGATCGTTGAAGAGGATGACTCGCTCATTGCCGCGATCGGCCAGTACGCCCTGGAAAATGCCATTTAGACGCCTCGGAAAACACACGTCCTTCTCAGCGTGCTGAATCAAGAGTGGGCGCTTATCGGAACTAGAGTCGACCTCAGGGAACACTTCGCCGGAAAGGGACAAAGTGAGTTCGCGATCCTCGCTTCGAATGAAATGACATGCGGCCACCTGCTCATCACGTTCGACCCAGCCCACAAAGAGACCCAGAGATTCATCACACCATGTGCCGGTGAGATAAGAGGTCTCATGACGAAGAGCCGCTACCATGCGAGACAGTTTTGCTTCGGCAACCTGTCGTGGCAGCTTCGTAATGAGACCAACTAAACCCGGCATTCGCTCTATCTCTCTATCTACCGCGAAACTGCACTCTAGACACCGCTTGCAATCGAGTCTTTGCTTTGCTGTGTCTCCGCGCAGATGGCCGGCGTTGCGCGGAGCATCTTTGCGAACAACTCATGCCATTTGCGCCTCAAATCGAGCGCGGGGCCGATCAAGCGCATGGGTAGAATGCCGAGGGGACCGCGGTAAAGCCTGGCCTTCACCAGCAACCATCCCCAGGTCGTGATCGGCACGTAGTAAGAGGGCACAAGCATCTCTTCAAATCCGTTGTGAGCCTTGAAATCGAGCAGTGAGCACTCGCGTTTGTTCCAGTAGTTGTACTCGCCGTAAACGAGGTAACGGATTCCCCTGGCGGCGCAAACCTCCGCAGCCTTCGCCAACATCGCATTGGCTGGCCGCAAACTTTGCCGTTTCAGTTTCGAATTAAGTTGCATGATCAAGGCAACGTCGCCGCGGTAGACCAACTTGAGGAATCCGAGCATCTCATCACCGTGATACGCACAGATGAAGTCGCATGTATTGAGATACGACCCATGATCGCGCTTTACCTGATCGAATGACTTCCCGTAGTGATAGGAGCGTCTTCCCTGCCGGATCGGACTTTCATTTTGCACGCTCATGATTCCGCGGACGAGTTCGTCGTCAAATTGGCGCACATTCACTTCAACGCTGCGCTTCTTCGCTTGCTTGATATTGCACTTTGTTCCGCGAGATACCTTTTTCCACCAGGCATCAAAACTGTCCACCTTCGCTACGGCAAGGCTGCGCATCTCCAGCGGGTAGTTGTAACGAGGATCGGTGTCCGGCTCTTTTTGCGAAAAATAGAAAATGTCTGCTCGTACTCCTGCACTTCGGTCCTTCAGGACCCGGATACACTCGGCTGGATCGATGACACTCGCCGTAAGCCAATCTTCGTCGTGCATACTAGCAATCCTGATCCACTTGCCGCGCACGACGATCGTTTGCCCGTTGATTTCGACTGCGGGGACCTTTTTCCACTTGCCGTGCGTGCTCACCTCGACGGTGCGGACCGGCACATCGGGCGTGGGAGCGGATGTTGCTGTTCCGATCATCGGCTCGCCATCTTTCGAATCGATCTGTGGCTAGTCGGAGACATATTCCTCCTTGATCGGATTGAATCCGGCGCGCATTAGAAGCTTGCCGGAGTGATCACAAATCTTGATCATCAGTCGCATGAAATATTGATGGCCCATCAGCAGCGATATCGGCAGTACGGCGAGATAGAGAGGCACAGCAACCAGCGATTTCAGGACGTTAGGCCAGGTGCAGTTGGGTTGCAGAGCGGCGGTTGCGCCCTGCAGTAAGGCCTTGCGCAGAATGTAGCTCCGTTTCCATCGGGCGGGGGTGACGGTTTCACAAACGACCGCATCCGCAGACCAGATGAACCGGTAGCCCGCTTCGATCTTGCGCCGGAAGAAATCTTGATCCTCGCCCGCCCGGTACTCGGGACGAAACGGCGCTGGATCGCAAACAAACATCCCCCGCTTGAGCAAGGCGTTGCCGGTTCGCGATTCTTTCCATCGCACGGCCGTTCCAGTGGGATTTACTTTGCGCGAGTAGATTCCGCTTTTGCGGAACCATGCCGGTGGAACTTCTTCGAAGTGGCGCTTCACTACTCCCAGGACTCCATCCACACGGTACTTGCATAGATTTTGATAGAGCGCCAAGAGCCAGGTGGGCTCAGGGAATTCGTCATCATCAATGAGCGCAATGTATGCGCCCTCGGCATGTTCAATGGCCTTATTCCGAGCGAGCGCAATGTTACGTCGTGGTTCAACACAATACCGTATGGGCAGTCTGGAAAGCGAACTCAACTTGACGACTACAGCCTCGCCGGACCTGGCGAAGTCGTTGTCGGCGACCACGATGGAATAGGTAAAGAGACCTTCGGTCACCTGATTATTGAGTTTTAGCAACAGACGCTTGAGAAGTTTTGGCCTTCGATAACTGCAGATACAAACCGAGATGTGAGGAATCGGATTGCTGCTGGTGTGGCCGAGCCATGCCAGATCAAGCGGAACCGCCATTCGGCTCTTGTCCATTTCTGTGTAGTTCATGCGAGGCTCTCCAGTGTTCCGTCCGAAGCGCGCGAGCGCAGCAGGTAGCCTTTTGCCACCTGCGCTTCGTCCGCAAATTGTCGAATTTCTCCATCCATCAGAAATCTGTACTCCTCGTCGCGTATGGGATGCGTTTCAATCTCGACGGTGAATCGTGCTCCCAATGCAAAGATCTTCTGCAGCCGCGCAGCAGGCTTGACTGGATGCAGGTCGTAGAAATAATCCGCAAGGCGATGCCGTCTTGCCAGGCGCTGGTCTTGCGCACGTCGATAAAGCCGGTTCAGAAGTATCTTTTCGCCGCTATTGAAGGTGAGGTTCCTGCGAACGATACATCCATGCGGCAGCAGCTCCTGGCACAACACATTGGCGCAGAGGTGCCTGTGATCATGACCGTCGATGCGAGCCGGGGGTGCGCCGTACAGCCGCTCATATTCTTCCAATTGCGCTTGTACAACGTATTCGAAGGAAGCTGTAAGCCTGGGTTGATAAAGTGCCGCTGCAAACCTATGCGCGGTTAATGTCCGCGCAATCTCATGCTGATGTTCCTTGAGGCGCGGCGGGCAGCTCTGCGTCGAGTAAGGCATGGTGAAGTTCAGATGAAGCCCAGCGTCGATGTTGCGTTCGTTAGCCAGTTCAGCAGCGCGCTCGGAGTCGGCCATAAAAACCATGGCACTTACCGACGAAACTGTTCCGGCTCGAAGACAATCGTGCGCTCTATCCGTCGTGAGGCAATCGCGGCCCCAATCATCGGCGTTCACAATCACCTGAGTATTGTGGAATGCCATGGGTCTGGTTGCATGCACGACGCCGATCTCCTTACTAACAAGAGCGCCCTCGCCTTTTCGGATTGTGACCTGCTCGTTCGATATACTCATGTTTCGCTTTGCGCCGAGCGCGATGCTATCGAACCTCGGTAATACGAGGTGGCGAAACCAATTTGTGGTGCCTGACATCCAGTTTTAGCGTGAGCGTCTCTCTCAGACGATGCATCTGCTCGCGACGATGGAACTGAATGGACTCACGTGTGGCTGGGCGACTTATACCTCTAACGGTCGCAATCAAGAATCCGAGACCAATCTCGCCATCTTGTATCTCCACGCTTTCGCAAATGAAGGAGTGGCCTGAGATTTTGCAACGACGGCCAATGCGAGCGTTCTTCTGAATTTCTACGAATGCGCCTATCTTCGTCTCATCGCCGATTTCACATCCGTAAAGATTGATTGATCGAGACATCGTGTGTACCTTCGCTCGTTCCGGAGACGAAAGGTTCCTGGCGATGTTTGGGCCCCAGTACCCGTAACCAATGACTCCAAAATCCATATGGCCCTTTAAAACGCACCGCTTCCGCGAAAAACCGCGAAAGGCGTAAGCAAAAGAATCTTCAAGTCGAGCCACGGTGACCATGCCATGGCATAGCGAAGGTCCATTCGAACCATCTCGTCGAATTTGACGCGGCTGCGTTCGGCTACTTGCCAGATGCCCGTAATTCCAGGCTTGGCCGTGAGTACGCGCCGCCGGTGCCAGGTTTGATAGATCTCAACTTCGTAAGGAATGGCCGGACGCGGTCCGACCAGCGACATCTCGCCTTTGAGCACATTCAGCAACTGCGGCAATTCATCCATGCTCGTTCTGCGCAGAAATCTGCCCACCCTTGTAAACCTGTTGTCATTCTGGGTTTTGTAGAGTTCGTTGCGCTCATCGCGTAACGGCTTTTCGAGGGTGGTGTGGGCGAACAATTCCGTCACGAAATTCTTGTGAACGAGGACCTCGTTGTTTTCGTACATCGAGCGGAATTTCAGAAAAACAAACTGCTTTCCGTATTGACCAATTCTCCTTTGCCTGAAAAAGACCGGACCTTTTGAAGAAGCCTTGATAGCGAGGGCAATCCAGAGAAACAGTGGCAAGCACACAATCAGGACGACAGAACTGAAGACGATGTCGATGAGCCGTTTGAATGCAAGCGGAATTCGTTTGCGCTTCGCGGCCACAGTGGCGTCAACGTTCAAGGAGGGATTGCCGGGATCATCGAGGTTCGACAAATCCCAGTCGTCGGGAAAGAAGTGAAATGAAAAGCGTACCTGTTGCCATTGATCGGGAGCAAAGTCCCGCTCGAGCTTTGATTTCACACGTCCGGCAATCTTTTCGAGAATAGGACCGCGCTCACCGGCTGACAGTCCGGTGAACAGCACTCCCAGAGCGGAGCCGTCGTGGTACCAGCCGATCACGTCGGTATCGCGGCTGTCGTTGAATAGAACGGAACCCATTTTGCCCAGCGTCGCAGCTTCCGATTCATGGTTCGCTGCAGCAGTGCACTCGGCGAGCATGAGAAGGAATGGCGCCTTGGTGCGCTCGGATCGCTTTCGTTCAAGCGCGAGCATTTGCCTGAATTCTTCTTCACTCAACACATCGCGTTTTGCCCTCTTGCGCTGAGCATTGGCCCCTGCACTGAGTGCTGAATCTCGATCGTTGCGAAGAGATGACACCGAAGTTCCTTCCTGCAGTCGGGGATGGTCGATACCACTCGTGCTTCCTCACAATGGTCGTTTGTGGAGTGACTCGTAACAATCCACCCTTTGAGCCAATGAACGATGGCGCGGAGGTAACTGCAACGCAATTACCTGAATTTGCATTGTGGTGACTTTATGTTGGGAGTCAGATTGCTGCCTGAGCCGAGACCTCAGGGAAATGTGGAATTGGATTCTCTGCTATGACGTCAATTACCGAAGAATCAGCATTGGAAGCCGATCACAATGGGTTGAATGCTCGGCCTCAACGGTACGGCGCCGGACACGATAAACTTCGATCAATAGACTCCAATTCCAGCGAGGGCCAATGAGTTCGATACTTTCAGCCGGTGACACGCTGTCCATACCGGAGACGCAATCGTGAATGAAATCGTCTTTGCTCCTGCAACAAGACAGCTTGAGCTTCTCCGCAGCTCACAAATCTCCGCGTCAGAGTTGGCAGAAGCGCACATCAGCCAGATCGAGCGGCTGAACCCGGTGCTTAACGCGCTGGTCGATTTCGATGCAGAGCGTGTTCGTGCACAGGCCAGGCAGCTGGACTCCAGGCGAGAGCCGCGCGGTCCTTTGCACGGACTGCCGGTCACAATCAAATCGTCGATAGCGACGGCGGGCTACCGGTGTGAAATTGGCAGCACACTGCGCAAAGGTGATGTCCCAAAAGAGGACGCGGTGGTGGTGGCACGTCTTCGCGCCGCCGGAGCGCTGATCCTGGGCACAACTAACTGCCCGGAGTTTTTGATGGCGTACGAAACTGCGAACCTGTTGCACGGCCGCACGCTCAATCCGTGGGATCTGGAACGTTCTCCGGGCGGTTCGAGCGGGGGCGAATCCGCGGCCATCGCGGCGGGGCTTTCAGCGGCCGGCCTGGGCAGTGACAGTGGCGGTTCCGTTCGACAACCGGGGCATTTCACCGGCATCTGTTCGCTGAAGCCCACTCCGGGCCGCATTCCGGGCCGCGGACATATGCCGCCATGCGTTGGACCGTTCGCCATCCTGGGAGCGATTGGTCCTATGGCGCGCACCATCGGCGATATTCAGCTTCTATTCGACGTGCTCGCCGGCCAGGATGTTGTTGATCCAGTCAGCCCCCCAATTGCGCTGCGCAAACCCAAACTCAACGACGTACGGCAACTGACAGTCGGCTATTTTGAGGACGACGGTCTGGTTCCAGTCACGCAGGAAACCCGCAGCGCGGTGCAGTCCGCAGCACAGGCCTTGCGCGAGGCAGGCCTCCGTGTTGAACCGTTCCGTCCGCCACAGTTGGAGCAGCTTAGAAAGCTCTGGACGACGTTTTTTGTCCAGTGTGGAGCACTTTTCTACGAACCGGAGATTCAAGGCAAGCACGACCAGCTGAGCCCTGTCTTCCGCGAGTTCCTTTCGATTGCAGAAGCTGCCGGGGAGTTGTCGACGCGGGAATTGCTCTTTTCCTTGGCTGAGCTGGATCTGGTTCGGTCGAAGTTCCTGGAGGAACTGAGCACGTTTCCTGTTCTGTTATGCCCGGTGGCAAGCATTCCGGCGTTCCGGCACAACGAGCGCAACTGGACGATCGACGGTATGCGTGTAGGGTACCTCGATGCTGTACGTCATACGCAGTGGTTCAATGCCACGGCCATGCCAGCCGCAGTGGTTCCTGTGGGGAGTTCTCAAGAGGGTTTACCTATTGGTATACAGATAGCCGCGCGACCGTTCGAAGACGAAACTGCCCTTGCGGTTGCGGCCGTGATTGACGCCGCCTTCGGGTACCGTAAACCGCCTATGGATTGGGCGCGTTGAGATAAAGTCGAGCCCCGAAGTTTGTAAAACATTACTCGGAAAGTTTTTATGAGGCCTTCAGGTTCGGAACCGGTTTCGCGTGTCGTCAAATTAACTTATTATAATCAATATCTTAACTAGTTTTTTCTCGGCAAATCAGACTCATGCTGTCTGTTTCCTTTTGGAGATAGACCCGGCGGATGCAAGCGAGGCTTTCACCTGATTTGCCGATCGCTGAAAAGCTATCCTTCATGTCATTTTGTACCAAGAAGGCGGTAAAACAGGTGTCGAAACGGCGATGGGCCACCTGCTGTTTCGTCTTTATTTCAAGAGCAGAAAAAAATCGTTGCGTATTGTACAAAGCCGGTGCTAAAGTACGTGGCTGGGTTTCTACGGTCGAAATTTAAAACAGATAAGACACTCAGCTTTCAGGCGCATCGCAGGTGCCACCAGACCTGCGACGCAAGGCAACAGACGACCTTTTGAGGAGGAAGACAATCCATGTGGCGTTCAAGAATTTTGCTTTCTGTCGTGTTGGCACTTATTGTCGCGGCCGGTGCTTTTGCGCAGGGCGGCGGTAGCGTTGCAATCAGCGGCACGGTAACAGATCCTTCAGGCGCGGTAATCCCCGGCGCCAAGGTTACGGTAACGCAGAAGGCCATGTCCTTCGTTCGTGAAGATGTAACCAACAGTAGCGGGCAATTCAACATTACTTCGCTTGCGCCAGCCACCTACACTGTCGCCATCGTGGCGCCAGGCTTCAAGCAGTACAACCAGGACATCATCCTGCTGGCTGACCAAGTCCGCAATATGGATATACATCTGCAGGTAGGGCAGGCAACTGACCAGGTCACGGTTGAGGCATCGAGCGTCCAGGTCAATACCGTCAGTCCGGTATTGAGCCAGGTGATCGAGCACTCGCGCCTGACCGATCTGCCGCTCAACGGAAGAAATGCAGCCGACCTTACATTGCTTGTTCCCGGCGCCGTATCGGCTGTTGCCAACAATTCCGGCGGATTGCAGGGCGACACGAAACAGATTCCCGGCGCGGTGGCGATTTCAGTAAACGGTGCCCGGCCAGACCAGATCGGTTACAACCTTGACGGCGCCAACAACGAAGACCTGATGAGCAACACCAACCTCCCGTTCCCCTTCCCCGACGCACTACAGGAATTCAGCGTTCAGACCAACAGCTTTGACGCGCAATATGGCAATAACGCAGGCGCAGTTGTGAACGTGGTCACCAAGTCGGGCACAAACGAGTGGCATGGCGATCTGTTCGAGTTTGTGCGCAACCGGGTTTTCAATGCCACCAATTACTTCGCCAACCTAAAAGATCCGCTCAAGCGCAACCAGTTTGGCGGAACTGTCGGCGGTCCAATCTTCAAGAACCACAGTTTCATCTTCGGCGGATGGCAGAAGACAATTATTCGCAGCGTCAATAACGCCTCAAATGCAATTGTTCCGACCGTGGACAACATGAAGGGGGATTTCCACTTCACGAATCCGACAACAGTCATCAACAATCCCTTCACTCACGTTCCGTATGGCGGCAACAACGCGTCTATTGGGCCAGTCGATCCGGTGGCAGTCAAGATGTCCGCACTGCTGCCGCTGCTTCCGGCAGGATCGGCAGGCGGGTCTGTCACGTATGGCACGCCATTGCAGCAGAATTTTGACGAGTACGTTGCGCGGTTTGACCAGACGCTTCGCGGTCAGGACCGGTTGTTTGGCCGTTTTTACCTGAACCGCTACGTGCATGCGCCAACATATGACGGCAAGAATCTTCTTACGATCGGTCCGGGCTCTGTAATTCAGGCGCAGAATTGGACGCTCGGCTATACACGAATCCTTACTTCGAACATCGTCAACTCACTCACGCTGGATATTGTGCGCTCGACCTCGACCCGTGGGCAGCAGGGCGGTCCGGGAGGTACGGTTCCGGATATGACCACATTCGGCTCAACCATCTACCAACTGCCTGCGGCGCAGGGCGGCATGCGAAACTTCTCGGTTGCCGGCGACTTTACCACCAACAATTCCTTCACGAATGCAATGTTCGCCAGGAATTCCGGCAGCGTTCGCGAACTGCTGGCATGGGACCGTGGCAAGCACAGCATGACCTTCGGCTATGAACTTGAATTGGATCAGTCGATCATCCGCAATACCGACTTGGAAAACGGCAGCTTCAATTTCACCAATGATGTGACGGGACTGTCGATGGCGAGTTTTGTGCTCGGATATCAGCATCAGTTCAGCCAGACTTCGGGTGACTATTCCGATTCGCACGAGAACCCGACGGGCCTCTTCGCCAACGACAAATGGAAGATCTCTCCGCGCCTGACGCTGAACCTTGGCGTTCGTTGGGAACCGCAACAGGTGATGAAGGAAATCTGGGGACGCATCGAGCAGTTCCGTCCGGATGCTTACGCCGCCGGCGTTCATTCGTCCGTGATTCCGAGTGCACCAGCGGGCCTGTTCTTCGTCGGCGACAAATACAACAACATCGCCGTTCCCGATCGGGGACAGACGAGCGATTTGAACAACTTTGGTCCGCGTGTAGGAATTGCATGGGATCCAACCGGAACAGGTAAAATGTCGGTCCGGGCCGGTGGGGGACTTTTCTTTTACTCGCGGCTCCCTGGATTGTTCCTGAACGACGCGGCGATTTCAGCACCTTTCAGCCTTCGTATTGATTTGAACGATTCAACCACCGGAGCTTCACAGATAGGCACGCTCACGAATCCTCTGGCAAATTATCCGAGCTTTACGACGGGCTTCCCGCAACGCTACACGCTTGCGAATGCTCCCAAGAACGCTACGTTCATCGCCAACCCGACGGTTTTCAGCTTAGTGCCGGGTCAAAAATGGGTCACGCCAGAAATTTACAACTGGAACATAACGTACGAGTACCAATTGCGGCCCGATACCGTGGTGCACGCTTCCTACGTAGGAACACGTGGCACGCACCTCAGGCAGGATGTGAACCTGAACCCAGCCGTCTACACGGCGGGCAGCTCAGCATCGACCCAGGCACGGCGGCCTTATCAGCCCTTTGGCACAATCTACCAAAACCAGAACACCGGCGCCAACAACTATAACGGTCTCCAACTCAGCTTTGAAAAGAGGCCCGCGGGTGGATCCGGAATTCTGAACCAGATCACACTGCTCGCCAATTACACATATTCCAAGGCGACGGATTACGGATTATCGGAAAATGGCGGCATCACGGACATCGGCTCAAGCATCGGCTCTGGCATGTCGTATTACGACCCGCGCCAGCATGCCTTCGAGACCGGACCCGCGAGCTTTGACCACACACACAATTTTGTGGCGTCGTTTGTTTGGAATTTGCCCAAGATGACAGGCTCCAATGCTGCCCTGCGCACCGTGGCAGGGGGCTGGCAATGGACCGGCCTTTACAACATCACAACAGGCGATCCGTTAACCATTCTCGCCGGAACCGATATATCCCAGACGAACAACGGGAGTGACCGCATGGACTTCGTTGGTTCGGGCTCACTTGGACAGATCGGTACTCCAACCCCGTGCCCAGTTGGTACACCCACCAATGTCATCCACTGCAAGCCCTTCCTCAACACCGTTGCCGGAGTTGTGTTCGCGAAGCCGGCAGCGGGAACATATGGCAACTCGGGCAAAGGAACCTGGCGTGGACCGACCTTGTGGAACGCGAATATGGGGCTCTTTAAAACCTTTACCCCCCTCGCGTCACACGAGAACATTAACTTCCAGTTCCGCGGCGAATTCTTTAACCTGTTCAACCACCCGCAGATCTCCGACCCCAACGTGACCTTCTCAAACGGCACCTTCGGCACCATTCGCCAGACCGTCGGCACACAGGTAGGCGCCGTTGGCAGCAGCCTTGCGGATTATCGCATCATCCAGCTTGCGCTTAAGATGAACTTCTAATTCGGCGCGGCGGGATAATTACGTCGTCTGATTGTTCTGAATAAATAGCCTCCTGGTGTCAGGGGTAGTGAACCGGAAATGGTTCACTACCCCTTTTCTTTTTTCCCAAAACTTTGGCACGACGGTCCGAGCGCCAGCGATGGAGCACACTGAGGCCCTTCATATAGAGTGGAGCAGATGCGAAAACAGGCCTGCAATATCGCGGCCAATTGAAACAGCAGCGGAGGATATCCGATGGGGATTTCTGGAATGGAAAAATCAAAAGACAAGAATCAATCGAAACCGAATCGCCTCCTCCTGCTCGCATCCCTGACGGGACTGGCGGTACTGGTTTTGTGCATTGCGGCCTTTACCGTGCTAAAGGCAGGCGCTGCAGTTTCCGATAGCGCGCAGTCGCCACAGGCCACGGACGCACAAACGGCAAAGGAATATGAAAACGATCCGACCGCACTACTCGCCGCCTATCGACATGTTGAGGTTGCTTCGGTGTCCGATGCAATCGAGCAGCTTCTCGGGCAGCGCATGTATCTGTCCCACAAGATGCAGCCGTTGTTTCCGACGCATCTTGCGGGATGGGCACTAACGGTGCGGCTTGAGAAGCAAGAGAATCATGACTCACATGCGGTAGATGGAATGCTGGAAGCCATCGATCACGGAAGTAAAGACTCTGTTTATGTGATGTCGATCCAGGATGGAGCGGACATCGCAGGCATGGGCGGACTGATGGGCACGGCAATGGCAGCGCGTGAGTTTTCCGGAGCTGTTATCGATGGCGCGGTACGCGATACGGCTTATCTGAGAAAGATTGGATTCCCGGTTTATGCCACCGGAGTTACGCCGTCAACATTGGTGGGGCACTACCGCTTCGTCGGCTCGCAGGTTCCAGTCGTGATTGACGGAGTATCCATTCATCCAGGGGACATTATTGCAGCGGACAGCGACGGTGTCGTGGTTGTACCGCGCGCACATGCGGCAGATGTCCTGATTCTTGCGCAGCAGATGGACTTCAAAGAGCACACGATGTATGCGGCCATCGAGAAGTTGAAGTCCATCACCGCTGCGGTCAAGCAGTTCGGGCGACTATAGCGGGATCGTGAGCGTTATGTCGAATTGCTTCTCCCTGGCAAGCGATTGCTAACGCGAATATCGATGTATTGCTATGCCACCTCGCCGGCGTAGCTATGCATGGTTTGCTGCCAAAATGTGCTTCGAGCGAGCCCCTGAGAAACCTTCTGAAAAATGCGGGCACCTAATCCCCGAATCTGTCTGATCGCTCGCCAACCTTCGCAAGCGCACCGCATCCAAGATGAAGGCGAAACCGGCCGGAGAGATTGCCGGAATTTCGTGCTCATCAATAGAGGGTTTCCGCAATTGCGGGTTGTTCTGACACTTACAAAGGGGAAAAACGATGAAACTTTTCTCGGCAAATATCGAAGACCTGCGATCGCTCTACGTCATGGAATTGAGGAAGGCCCTGGACATGGAGCAGAAGATCACGAAGTCACTTCCAAAACTTATAGCAAGCTGTACTGATCGGGAGTTGGCATCGGCTCTCGAAAACCACCTCAACGAAACCGAACAGCACGTCGTGAAAGTGGAACGGCTGCTGGACACCAATGAGCAGGATGTTTCTCCAGAAACTTGCAAGGCCATCGGCGGCCTCGCATCTGAAGCCGACAATTCGATCAAGGACGCAACAGATCCCAACATCCGCGATATTGTGATCATCGAATGCGCGCAAACCGTCGAGCACCACGAAATTGCGGTTTATGGAACTCTCCGTCGCTGGGCAGAACTACTTGGCCTTGACGAGGACGCTGATGTACTTGAATCCATAGAGTCAGATGAAATTAAAGCCGATGAAACCCTGACTGCAATTTCAGACACAGTGAACGTGCAGGCTGTGGCCTAAACACTTCGCAACACCTATCAACGGAATTCACTCTTTAACCTGGGGCGGCCATTCCTTTACAAGTGGGATGGCCGCTTTCGTTTCCAGTCCCGATTTCTCAAGAAATGAAAGACAAATGCTGATAGATAAGTCATGTCAGCCATTTGTCGGGTGACGGTGGTTTCGTTCGCTTACCCATAGATTCTGCCCTGTTTTCCAATGATTTTTTCGCCTCTGCGAATTTTGTCCTTCCTTATCCACAAGAGCCGATTTCTGCTCCGTTGACCCCAGCGATTCCTGTCCTTAGAGTCAGTTCATCGGGTAGCAACATTGATCCCTCCTTCACTTGGAAGGAAACCAGTTTGAATGTAATGGCCGTCCAACTATTCATACTTGCCCCGCTTTAGATTTGCCAATTATCCAGGAGTAAAGATGCTGAAACTAAAGAAGATCCATATCCTCGGCTTCAAGAGCTTCTGCGACCGTACCGAGATCAACGTGACGGGAACGGGGATCGCCGTGGTGGTGGGACCGAATGGTTGCGGTAAGTCAAACATTCTGGACGGCGTTACCTGGGTGCTGGGCGAGCAGAGCGCCAAAACCTTGCGCGGCAGCCACATGCAGGACGTGATCTTTGCCGGCACGCGCGATCGCAAGCCGCTCGGAATGGCCGAAGTCTCGATCACCATGATCGATCCGGAAGCCTACGAGGGACCGGTTGCCGTCGAGCCTGAAGTCGTCATCGATCATGAAGGGCCGAGTGACTGGGACGAGGATGAGTTGCGTCGCAAGCGCGCAGCCGAAGCCGAAGAGATCATCGCAGACGAGCAGCCTGGGCAAGTGCTCGAAGAAGGCGAAGGGGAAGAGGAGCAGGCCAGCGCGGAAGGTCCGCAGCCGGTGGTGCTCAAAATTCGCCGCCGCAAGTTCCAGCGCACGCCCGCTCAAAAAGGCGAAGTCGTCATCACGCGACGCCTGTTCCGCACCGGCGAAAGCGAGTACCTGCTGAACGGCAAGCTTTGCCGTCTACGCGACATTCAAGACATCTTCATGGGTACTGGCCTTGGTCCGGAAAGCTACGCCATGATCGGGCAGGAGCGCATTGGGCAGCTGCTCAGTTCCAAACCGCACGATCGCCGCGCCATTATTGAGGAAGCAGCCGGCATTACGCGCTTCAAGACCAAAAAGCGACTGGCTGAACTGCGCCTGGAAAGTGCCAAGCAGAACCTAGCCCGTGTCGACGATATTTTTGAAGAAGTCACGCGGCAGATGAACTCGCTCAAGCGGCAGGCCGCTAAAGCAGAACGTTTTGCGGCAGTACGCGATGAACTGCGCGGACGCTTGCGTGTGGTGCTTGCAAGCCGCATGGCGCACATGGATGAAGAGCAGTCTCGGCTCGAAAAAGAAATCGCCGCGATCACTGAGGCAGTCAACGTATCGGTCGAGCAGATTGCGCAGCAGGAAGCCAGCCAGCACGAGTTTACAGAACGCGGCTATGAGCTTGACCGCTCTGGCCACGACGCGCAAGAGCGGGCCAACGAAGCCGCTGTGGAGCTGGAACGTGCAACCGCTCGTGAGCGCAGCAACACCGAGCGGGTGGCAGAACTTGAAACGCGCATTGCCGCCGCAGCCGCTGAACTTGAGCAGACGCGCCTGCAGCTGGCCGGCATTACAGAAGAGCGTGCGCAACAACACAGTTTTCTTGAGTCGGCCGCCGGCGAGGCTCGCGAGTTTCGTCATCAAGTAGAGGCCCGCCAGCAAGAAGCCCGAACTGCCGCGGAAGAAGTGTTCCGGGCCGAACGCGAGCTCGAGGCAGGCCGCCGCCACGCGCTGCACCTGCTAACTTTGGCCGGCAACGCTCGCAACTTTACGGCTCAGGCTGAAGAGAGCCTTGCCGCACTGGAACGCGAAGCGGAACGCCTGCATTCTGAGATGGGCCAGGCGCGCAACGAGCAGGAGAATCTCGGCGTCGAAAGCGGACAGGCTCGGTTGAGTTTTGAGTCCGCGGGCGATCAGCTGAAGCGGCTCGAGAGTGAGATCGCTTCCCTTCGCGAAACTCTGCAGGCCAAGCGCTCTGAAGAGAGCGCCCGACGCGCGCAGGCCAATCAACTGCGAAGCGATCAGGCCGCCGTTGCAGGCCGTCGCGACTCGCTTGAGTCGCTCATCAAAAATCACAGCTACTCCACTGACAGCGTGCGCAAGCTGCTCAGGCCGGGTGCGCTGGGTCACGGTCGTTCGCCGGTGGGCACGCTTGCTGATTTCCTTGAGGTCAGCGGCGAGCATGAAGGCGTGGTCGACGAGTTTCTGCGCGAAGAGCTCAACTATGTTGTTGTCGAAAACTGGGGCGCCGCTGAAGAAGGCGTACGTGTGCTCAAGGCGGGCGATGGGCGCGCGACGTTCCTGATCCACGCTGATGCTCAGGGCATGCTTTTCGATGAGAATGCGGGCAACGTCAATGAGCCGGGATTGATTCCGCTGCGCGATGCCATCAAGGTGCTGAATGGCTTTGGTCGCTCGCTTGAAGCGATTCTCCCCAAGCTGCGCCACAGTTACCTGGTGAACGATGTGGAACTGGCGCGGCAGCTCACCGAGCGCTATGCCCATGCATACTTCTTAACGCCAGAAGGCGAGTGCTTCCACAACGCAACAGTGACTGGAGGCAAGCCGGCAAGTGAAGGCCCGCTGGCGCTGAAGCGCGAACTGCGCGAAGCGGAAGGTCGGCTGGCCACGCTCGAAGTAGAGCTGGGAAAAGCCGAGACGGAAGCAGCTATCCTGGCACGCAATATCGACGAACTGACAGCGCAACTTGAATCACGCAGCGAGCAACGCCGCGTAGCTGAGACGGAAGCAGCGAACCTGGGCGCAACGCTCAAGCAGATGGAAGGCGAAGCGCAGCGCATTGAACGGCGCTTGCAGGAGTGGACTCTGCAGGCAGCGCGCAACAAGGATGCGTGCGATGCCAAGCGCAGCTCGATTGATCAGAAGCGCGAAGAACTGATGCGCCTTGAAGCGGAGCACGCGCAGGCTGAAAAGGGCCACGACGAGCAGCAGGCGC
Source organism: Occallatibacter sp. (assembly GCA_017883405.1). Taxonomy (GTDB): domain Bacteria; phylum Acidobacteriota; class Terriglobia; order Terriglobales; family Acidobacteriaceae; genus Telmatobacter. The sequence goes on from JADGNO010000015.1 coordinate 21,828, forward strand.
AACTGAACCTGATGCGCGAAAAGCGTGAAGCCCTGCAGCAGGAAGCTGCGCAGTTGACGGCCGAGTTGGCTGGCCTGGAAGAGCGCCGCCGCGGTGCTGAAGCATCCTTCCAACGCATCGACCGGCTCTTTGCCGATCTCGTGCGGCGAGTGCAGGCCATCGAACAGCAGAATGCGGCCGCCACTGCGGAGAAGGAACAACGCATTGCTGAGAGCGCGGCGCTTGCGCAAAAGCAAACGGAGCTGGTTGCGGCGCGGGCCGAGGCGCTGGCGCTGACCCAGACCATTGCCGAGCAATCGAAGGCGCTCCGGCTGCAACTGGCTGAGATGGAAGCGCAGCTCAAGACGGGCCGCGCCAATCTCGATCAATTGCGAGAAAACCGCGCCGGTAAATCAAGCGAGCTGGCCAAGCTACACTCCGATCTTGAATACCTTGAGCAGAGCTGCCTGGCTGAAGTCAATGTCGAAGCTCAGTACTTGCGCACGGACACCAGCTTCTCGCGAATTCAGGCTGAAGAACTCGCCGCCGAGGAAGAAATCTGCCGCGGCCTGAAGCAGCGCATTGAGCAGATGGGCCCGGTGAATATGATGGCGCTGGACGAATACAAGGAAACGGCAGAGCGCCACTCCTTCCTCGAAACGCAGCGCAAAGATTTGGTCGAGTCGATTGAGAACACGCAGGAGACGATCAAGGAAATCGATCAGATTACGCGCACCAAGTTTGAAGAGGCTTTTGCGCGGATCAATGAGAACTTCGGTGTCGTGTTCTCGCGTCTCTTCCAAGGCGGCCAGGCGTTCCTGCGGTTGACGGATACCGAGAATTTCGAAGAGAGCGGTCTTGAGATTGTCGCTTCGCCGCCGGGCAAGAAACTGCAGAACGTGCTGCTGCTATCGGGCGGTGAGAAATCGCTGACGGCGCTGGCGCTGCTTGTGGGCATCTTCCAGTTCCAGCCAAGCCCGTTCTGCGCGCTCGACGAAGTGGATGCAGCTCTCGACGAAACTAACGTGGGCCGTCTTGCGGACCTGCTGCACTCGCTCAGCAAGGAGACACAGTTCCTGCTGGTAACGCACTCCAAGCGCATGATGCAGGCCGCGGATATGATCTACGGTGTGACTATGCAGGAGCGTGGCGTGTCAAAGGTAGTGAGCGTGAAGCTGGGAAGTGGGCACCAGCAGCAGCGAGCTACGGCGTAAACCTACTCCGGCATAATCGCTGGGATCTCGATCGATACCAGCGTACCGCGGCCGGGATTCGACACGATGTTGAAGTGCGCGAGGTTGCCGTACAAAACGTCGAGGCGCTCCTGCACATTTTTCATGCCGATGCCCGCTCCTGGGCGCGCAAGCGCCGATGCAGGCCGTGTGCCCATGCCGACGCCGTCGTCGGCCACTTCAATCAACACGCGACCTTCGCCTTCAAAGCGGCTCCGCAGCGTCACGGTGCCGCCGTTGATGCGCGGCTCAAGGCCGTGCTTGATGCTGTTCTCAATGAGCGGCTGCAGCAGAATACTGGGCACCATCACATCAAGCGTGCGCGGATCGATTTCCTTTTCCACTCTCAGCTTGTGCGCGCCGAAACGAACCACTTCGATGTCGAGATAATCATCTGTAAACTTCAGTTCATCGCGCAACGGAACATATGTGTCGTGATCTTTCAAAAGCGCGCGCAAAATATTGGCCAGCTTCACCGTGAGTTCGCGGGCAAGTTCGGGCTGGCTGCGCACCAGCGCGGCAATGGAATTGAGCGTGTTGAATAAAAAATGCGGATTGATCTGGCGCTGCAGTGCGTCGAGGCGCGCTTCAAGCAGCAGGCGCTTCTGTTCTTCAAGCTTGAGCTCGATGCGCAGCGCGTTCCACACCTTGAGCGTGATGCCGACGACCATGGGCGCGCAGAGCCACACAAGAATCTGCAGTCCCCAGTTGCTTGTGTTGAGCGCGAACAGCCGCCGCGGCCCGGTGGGCTTGGGCAGGTCGCGCGCAATCCACTCGCGACATACTTCCATGCCTCCGATCAAAAACAGCATCAATATTTGACGATCGATGCGCGGCTTGATCAGATTGCGGCGAACCCAGCGCCACAAGCTCAGATCAATGAAGGGCGTGAACGACCAGATCTCGTCCATCTCAAGAAAGCGGCCAAGTAGTCCGGCAGCGAGGCCGAGCGCAGCGTTGAATGGCAGCGCCAGATACTCGCCATGAATGATGGCCGGAACCGACAGCACGATGCCGCCAACCATGGCCCACACTGGCCCCACCAGCAAACCGAGCAGAATGGTGGTCTCAAACGAAATGTCAGCGGCCTGAAAATTAGCTACCTTTGTGCGCACCCACACACCCAGCGTGAGTGGCACCAGCATGAAGGCCATCAGGGCCATCGTCTGCCCGCGAGTACGCGACTCTGCAAACAACAACCGCTGAAACGTGCGCGACCGGGCCAGGGCGCTGGCAGCGGCGGCAGCTACGCCCAGCTTGACCAGCAGCGTTATGAGGATGAGCGTATCGGTCACGACTCAAATGTACAGTACCCATGCCGGATTCGACCTCAGAATTGATTACGAATCAGCAGGATAAGGACGCCTGGCGAGTAGCTCGGTACGGTTGCTCACGCGGTCGCCGTAAAATGGATGTATGGCATTCGATACGGTGAAGAAGGTCGCCGAGGCGGATTTCCCTACCCGTTGGGGCGCCTTCCGCATCCTGGGCTTCGAAGGACGAGAAGGAAACGCTCAGACGAGCGATGGCTGTAAAGCGAACGGCGAGGTCGAGGGACTGGTCGCGCTCGTTATGGGCGACATCCATTCCGCGCCGCCGCTGGTGCGGATCCATTCACAGTGCTTGACCGGCGATGTGTTCGGTTCGCTGCGCTGCGACTGCCGCCTGCAGCTTGAGCTGGCACTGAAACAAATCAGCGAGGCCGGCGCGGGCATCCTGCTCTACGAGCAGCAGGAGGGCCGTGGCATTGGCCTGATGGCCAAGCTCAAGGCTTATGAGTTGCAGGATCAGGGCATGGATACCGTGGAAGCCAATGTTGAACTCGGCTTTGCCGCTGACTGCCGCGAGTACGAGCTGCCGGCGAAGGTGCTGCAGTTGCTCGGCGTAAAAAGCGTGCGGCTGATGACCAACAATCCCGAAAAGGTGGCCGCCATGGAGCAGGCCGGGATCACCGTGGCCGAGCGCGTTTCCGCGGAAGTGGTGCCGCAGGAAACCTTCGCTGCATATCTCAAGACCAAGCAGGAAAAGATGGGGCACATCGTCGAAATGGTCGTGGCGGAAGATCAGTCGGAGTAAAAGCGGCTTTTAGCTATTAGGTTCTAGCTTCTGGCTTTCTTCCTGACTGGTTCTTAGCGCTTTGATCACTTTTGCTGTTGTGACCACCTGGCCGGTGTGGCGCTGCGTGTGGTCGGCTACGTGGATCAGCGCGCCACCGAGCGATGTGGGTAGCTGCTTGCGGCCAACTCCGCGCGGTGTGTCGTAGTTGCCTGTCGCCAAAACGCGAATGCGATCGGCGGCATTCGAGAACGACACTTCCACTTCCGAAATCAGCGCGGCCAGCGACTCCGGATCGCCTGCACCGCTCTGCTCGGTCTTCAGTACGCCAAGCTGATCTGCAGAAAGCTGCCCACCCTCAGCGTAAGTAAGAATGCGGTCGGTAGATCGTGCGATGTGGCGCAGGTGGAAAGCGATGGACGGCAAACCAAGGGGCTGCGAGTGCACTTCAGTGTCGGTCAGGCCCGTGGTCCACTTACTGATGTCTTCAAGCGCCAGATCTAGCGCGTGAAGTACGGCGCGGCCCGCGGCAGGAACGTCAGAGTACGTTCCGCGTAGCCAGGGCTCGATGTAGGGAGTTGTGCTCATGGGGAAGATACCTCAGATGCATCAGTGGCATCCCCCCCTTCCGCGATGATACTGCGGAAAGTTGGGGCACCCGGCTTTTATGTTGAGACGAACTAGGTTGCGCTCTTAACCCTGACGACTGTGATCTTCTCGAATCCTTCTTCGAAGACTGGCGGTTTCAGCTTCTCTGCCATTTTGCGCATAATATCTTCGCTTACTGAACGATCGCGCTGGCGATTGCGGTCGAGACACACCTCAAGCGGAACGTCGAAGAAGACGGCCTGTACTTCATAGCCAAAGCTCTTGGCCATCTTGATCCACTGGCGGCGTTCGTGAGTCGACAGATTGGTCGCATCCACATAATTCATGGGCATGCGGGCGATCAGGCGGGCGCGCAGCAGCGAGCGCAGTGTGGAAAACACCAGTCCCTGATAGCGCTGTTCCTCTACATCGTCGAAGAGAATATTGCGCAGCAGATCGCTGGAGAGCGGGGTGATGCCGCGGCGGCCGAACCACGTAGTCTTGCCGGAACCGGGCAGGCCGATGGCTAGCACGACGAAGCCTTTGGGCGTGCGTTCTCCGGGCTCAGGAGGCGGCGCAACGGGCATTTCGGGCTGGGTTTCAACTTCAAGGCGGCCGGAACCTGGCGGCTCGTTCCACTCCGGCCGGGGCTTCTGTTCCTGTTTCGGTTGGCGCGGCTGGCTTGGTTGGCTCGGTTGTTGGGGCGGACGATTGGCCTGGGGGCGCGCATCGGGCCGAGGCTTGGGTTGCTGGGCCGGGGCACCGGGCTCGTCAGGATAGTAAGGAACAAGCGGAGCAGGCTGATTCGGTGGGAGTTCCTGGCCGATTTTCCCTGTGGATTCGGAGGTATTGGGACCGCGTCTGGAACGTCTTCTCATGCGAAACTAAACACCTTGGTTACTTATACCGGAATCATACATGACTCCGGCACGCTGTAAATACGGGACTTGTGCTGATTGAAGGGCATACGTACTTAAATGGGAACCTTGGTCCCGGTCCGGCGGAGGTGCTCCTCCACCGAAAGGACCCCCAATAAATAAGCTGCTTCTTCTGTGCAATCCGTCACATACAGTCATGCGCCTTTCACTACATCCTAGCGATGAGCGGTTCGGAGATGGAAGAAGCGCCGGCGGAATTGTTTCGGCGCAATCGTCCAAAATGTTACGATCAAGAGTTTGGTAGATTCGCCTTCTGGCACACTCCAGACGCGCATTGTTCACGCACACAAAACCACAGCCTCACCGACTAACGAAGGAGACATCACACATGGCAGTAAAGGTTGGTATCAACGGTTTCGGCCGCATTGGCCGCAACGTTTTGCGCGCCGCCCTTGGCAATAAGGACATTGAATTTGTTGCAGTTAACGACCTAACCAGCCCCGCGACACTTGCCCACTTGCTCAAGTACGACTCGATTCTGGGCAATCTGAAGAACGACATTTCCGCCGGCGAAGATTACATCTCGGTGGATGGCAAGAAGATCAAGGTATGGGCTGAGCGCGATCCTGCCAAGCTTGATTGGGCCTCAGTGGGCGCGCAGATTGTGGTTGAATCCACCGGTCACTTTACCGATGCGACCAAGGCAAAGGCTCACCTTGGCGCGACTGTAAAGAAGGTCATCATCTCGGCCCCGGCCACCAACGAAGACATCACCCTGGTGCTGGGCGTCAATCAGAACAAGTACGATCCGGCCAAGCACAACATCATCTCCAACGCCAGTTGCACTACCAATTGCCTGGCGCCGGTCGTCAAGGTGATTCTGGAAACCACGGGCCTCGTCTCCGGCATCATGACCACGATTCATAGCTACACCAACGACCAGGTCATTCTCGACTTTCCGCACAAGGACCTACGCCGCGCCCGTGCTGCCGCATTGAACATGATTCCCAGTTCGACCGGCGCCGCCAAGGCTCTGAAGCTGGTAATCCCCGAGACCGCTGGCAAACTGGATGGCTTTGCCATCCGCGTTCCAACGCCAAACGTTTCAATCGTCGACCTGACCTACATCGCCGAGAAGCCCACGACAGTTGAAGCTTTGAACGCCGCCTTCAAGGCCGCCTCAGAGGGTGAGCTGAAAGGCATTCTGGGCTACGACACCAACCTGCTGGTCAGCTCTGACTTCAAGGGCAACGCGTTGTCTTCCATCGTTGACGCGCCTCTGACCAAGGTTGTTGGCAACAGCGTGAAGGTGCTGAGCTGGTATGACAACGAGTGGGGCTATTCAAACCGCGTTGTCGACCTGATCGGCTTCCTGGTTTCAAAAGGTCTGTAAATACAGCAATCAGCCGAAAGTGGACAGTGAGTAGCATTCAATTCGCTGTCCACTTTTCATTGTGTATTGCTCGCCGCATCGAACTGAGAGGTGAGCTGATGCAAAGCATCCAGGATTGTTTTCTGACCACTGTTCACTGTTTTTAAGGAAGGCACATTTCCATGGCGAAGCTTTCTATTCGCGACATCGATCTGACCAACAAGCGTGTATTCATCCGAGTTGATTTCAACGTGCCGCTGACCGAGGACGGCTCGACCATCACCGATGACACGCGCATTGTGGCCACGCTGCCAACTATCGTTTACGCGCTCAAGCACCGGGCTAAGGTGATTCTGGCTTCGCACCTGGGCCGCCCCAAGGGAAAACCGAATCCCAAGTATTCGTTGCGCCCGGTTGTTGACCGCCTGCGCGAACTGCTCGACAAGGAACTGGGCGATAGCGTCAACGTGGCGTTCTCGCCTGATTGCGTTGGCGAAATAGCCGGCGAAATGGCGCGCCAGCTTGAGTCCGGCCAGGTCCTGCTGCTTGAAAATCTGCGCTACCACGCGGAAGAAGAAGACAACGATCCCGAGTTCTCAAAAGCACTGGCATCGCTGGCCGAGATTTACGTGAACGACGCGTTCGGCTCTGCGCATCGCGCGCACGCATCCACTGAGGGCATTACGCACTTTCTGAAGCCTGCAGTGGCCGGCTTGCTGATGGAAAAAGAAATCACTTATCTTGGCAAAGCACTTGAAGCGCCAGAGAAGCCTTTCGTGGCCATCATCGGCGGCTCCAAGATCTCGGGCAAGATCGACGTTATCCAGAACCTGCTCGACAAGGTTGACACCCTCATCATCGTTGGCGGGATGGCGTACACGTTCCAGCGCGCGCTTGGCGTAGCGACAGGCAAGAGCCTGGTGGAAGAAGACAAGATCGAGCTTGCCAAAGAGACGCTTGCAAAGGCCAAGGCAAAGGGCGTCAAGCTGATGCTGCCGGTCGACAATATCCTGGCCGACAACTTTGCAGCCGACGCCAAGACTCAGCCGTGGGATACCGCAAAGGACTTCCCGGCTGACTGGCAGGGACTCGATATCGGTCCAAAGTCGATAGCGGTAATAGAAGAAGTGATTTCGACTGCGCGCACCATTGTGTGGAATGGGCCTGCGGGTGTATTCGAATTCCCGCGCTTTGCGGTGGGCACCAACGCCATTGCCAAAGCAGTAGCGGCAAACAAGGCAGCCATATCCATCATCGGCGGCGGCGACTCGGTATCCGCTATCAATCAGGCTGGCGTTGCCGACCAGATCACGCACATCTCAACCGGCGGCGGAGCTTCACTGGAGTTCCTCGAAGGCAAAAAGCTACCCGGCGTTGAAGCTCTTAACGACAAGTAATTCTGCAACAATAAGCAGAGTGGCCCCGCATCCAGCACGAACTTTGCGATGGATGCGGGGCCACTTATTTTATGATTTCGCGGTCGCTCGGAGGGAAAAACACTGTGGCTTATTACACGCGGGTTCTGTCAAAAGATGATGAGTTCCCTGCTTTCGA
>JADGNO010000088.1 GCA_017883405.1 Occallatibacter sp.
CCGGTAAGGAAGGACTGAACTCACAGCAGGCCCTGACTCATGGCCTGGTAAGTGTTTACAGCCCGCATTTCGCTCGCTAATTCGCCGCCGGGCCGGGCGCATCACCCTCGTGCATTTGAGGGTTCAAGGGCATCTATTGGAACAAAGTGCTCGTGATGCGGGTCACATGCCGAGCCATGTCCTACAAGCCACAATTGAACCGCTGCTTGAGGACACTTCTATGGCCACAGTTGTGGTTTCTGAAAACAAGACCATGCTCACATTGCCAGGTGACGCGGTGCGCCAGATCCAGTGGCGTTTCGCCGATCGCTTCGACATCCAGATGCTCGTCCAGTCAGCACGAACGGTTGCCCGTGGGACAGTTGCCCGCATGGTCGCAGCCGGGGAACGCAACACTCATGAGTGGACCACCGCCAAGAACGAAATGCTTGAAGCGTTCGACCGCTCCGGCATCACCGCGGCATTCATGGAACCGGAAGAAGGCGGTTTCATCGTCGGCCCCAAAAATCTCGCTCTCTCCCTGGCCGCATTCGAACTGGCATGGGTTGATGGTGGCGCCGCTACCGCAAGCCTGGCCAGTTTCCTCGCCCTCGCACCCATCCACGAGCGCGGCACAAAAGAGCAGGTTGCCCGATACAAGAGTCTGGCAGCGCCACCGCAGCCCGGCGAGGACCGCACGCCCTGGCGCGGCGCATTCGCACTGACTGAGCCCATCCCCTACGTTGGCGTCGATACCGGAATGCTGAGCGGTCGGATGAGTATTGCCGAATGGACACCCGGCGAAGAGCCCGTGCTGCAAGTGGACAAGCGCGGACGCTTCATTACCGGCATTGCCTATGCCAACTTCGTTACCGCGGCAGTTATGTCAGAAGATCCGCGCATCAAGGGCAGTTGCATCATCATTCTTGAAGAAGGCGACCCCGGCAACTACGATCGCGGAACGCCAACCAAGAAGCTCGTCCACCAGCTCTCCTCAACCGGCGATCCTATCTTCAATCTCAAAGTTCCGGCCAGCCGCATCGTCGGCGGATACACGGTGAAAGACGGCGTCATCGTTCCCAACTACAACCATGGCGAAGTCATTGATGCGGTCTTTCGCAGGACACGCGTGCCTGTCGGCCTGATGACCGCAGCCAAGCTGCTCTCTGCCGTCGAACCTGTCATTCGTTATCAACGCCAGCGTTTTCGCGGTGCTGAAGGCTCCAGGCCCGGCTCCATCCGCTACGAACAAGGCATTCAGCAGCGCGAAGATGCACTGCACCGCCTGGTCGATGTGTGGGCCACGGGCGAGGCAGCGGCTTCACTCGGCTTTGCCGCCGCGCGCCTCTTTGACGCGCTCGATCCGCTCGAAAAGAACAAGACCGCTATCCTCAAGGTGCAAAGCATTCAGGGTGGCCGCGCCGAAATGAAGGCCCTGAGAGAAAGCGAGCAGCGCGCCATCCTGCTGCTCTCCCTCAAGACCGACGATCCGCGCCGCGAAGAACTTGAAGCAGATCCGCTGGTGCAGTTCGTACTCATGGACGCAGAGGCCAACGTGCTCTGTCCCGCAACCAAACTTTGGAATACGGGGCATGGAGCTAATGTCATGCGCGAAGCTGTCAGTCTCATGGGCGGCTACGGCATCACAGAAGACTGCCCAGGATTCCTGGCCAATAAGTGGATGGATGCGCAACTTGAGGCCACCTATGAAGGCCCAGAGGCAGTGCAACGCCGCCAGCTCACCGTCACTATGACGTCTGAGCTGTTCCTTGCGGAGTTCCGCATGTGGACACGCGAAATGCGCCGCATTGCTTCTGAACATCCTGGTACCGGGGCATGCACACTGGCATCAGCCATGAACCTGTGGCTGTGGACCATCAATCACCTGCAGAAAGCTACCGACCCCGACGGCAACAAGCTTTATCACGGCCAGCGACAGGGTGTGACATTTGCGCTCGCCGACGCGCTCTGCTGGCTGCTCGCTTCGCGTGCGCAGATCATCGACGTGCTGGAACTTGAAGCGCGCGGCGCAACCGATGCTGTCGCCTCGGAAGGTCTTGAAGGCACCGTGCAGTTCTTCAGTGACCTGTGCCATGCGCAAGCAGCGCAGGCGGCCGGCGAAGTGTCACGCATCTGCGCGGAACTGGTCTTCGGTTACAACTGCCATCCCTCATGGAGCGAAGAAGAACACCGCAGCTGCTTCCTCGCCAGCGAACTCGATGCGTACGAAGAGACCATGCCCGGCATCTCGGCCATGGCCATTGATGTCATCGCAACAGATGGCAGTCATCCACTTAAAGCCGGTCCTTGCGCGGGTTGCGCCGGCTCGTCTGAGTTCCTTCGTCTGCAGAGCAAGCTCACCACTTGCCTGAGCGGGGCGCGCCTTGCCAAAGACCGCGCAGCCGATACCGTCAGCAAGGTCATGATTCCTGAAGCGCTGGACTACCCTGCATGAGCTCGGAGTACGACAACTCGACCGCTCCCTGTGCTGAAACGTCGCCGTTGACCGAAGGCGAGCGCCAGTCGATGGAAGTCGACATCGCGTGCATCGGATTCGGCCCCGCGACCGGCGGATTTCTGACCACGCTCACGCAGGCATGGAATGAAAACCCCGGCGATCCCGCATTTGAAAGCACAGTCGCTCCCGGCATGCCTTTGCAGGTGCTGTGTTACGAGCGTGCCGACGATCTTGCAGCCGGCGTCAGCGGTGTTGTTACGCAGGCACGCGGCATCAATGCCAGCTTTCCCGCTCTGAACCCCAGTGAAATTCCAATGGCCGCAAGCGTGACGAGCGAGCGCGTCCTCTACCTGCTCGATCCCATCGGAGCAAGTCGACGCTCCGGGCTCCTGCGTTTCGGCGATACTCTTCTTCGTTTGTGCAATCGCCTGCTGCTCAAAGACCATGCATTCGAATTGCCGTACACCCCCGCATTCCTGAACAAGCATGGCGGCCTCGTTCTCTCCATCGGCCAGTTCAATCAATGGGTAGCGTCTCAACTGATGGCCAGCGGACTGGTGCAGATCTGGCCCGGAACGCCCGTCAGCGCGCCACTCCGCGAAGGCGAGGCGGTCACCGGACTGCGGCTCGCGGACCAGGGCGTGGACAAATTTGGCTGTCCAGCCGATGGCTACATGCCCGGCATGGATGTGCGCGCCAAGCTGACTGTTGTTGGCGATGGCCCCATGGGACAGGTTGGCCGCGCGCTCAATCAAGACAAGGTCAAAGCCCAAGACTGGGCGCTGGGCATGAAGTTCGTTATCGAGTTGCCTGAAGGAGATGACGCCCAGGCACTGGCACCCGGAACGGTCTGGCACACCTTCGGCTACCCCGAGCCTGAAATCTTCGGCTTCATGTACGTGCATCCTGATCGGCTTGTTTCCGTCGGCATCTTTGTGCCGTCGTGGATGAGCGATCCGTCGCGCACTGTCTATCGCTATCTGCAGCACTATATCCAACACCCCGCGTTGTGGCGCGTACTCAAGAATGGAACGCTGCGCTCGTGGGGAGCAAAATCGCTTGAAGAGTCAGGACGCCGCGCCGAGCCCGCTCTTACCGGCGATGGTTTTGCGCGCATCGGCGAGGGCTCCGGCTCAACAAACATGCTCACCGGCTCCGGCGTTGATGAGGCATGGACCACAGGCACACAACTTGGCGAGGCGGTGCTGGAACTGCTGCGCGCAGGCAAGCCTTTCACTCAAGAGAATCTTGCTGCGACTTACGAAACGCGACGCCGGGCAAGCTGGGTGGAAAGTGGATCGCGTGCGGCTGAAAACGCACGCAACGGGTTCCACAATGGTGTGGTTAAAGGCATACTCGGAATGGCAATTTCCGGGTACACGCGTGGCCGTGTATTTGTGAAATCGAACCCGGTCTCCGCAGGCCGCCAGATTCGTCCTTTCACCGCCGACTCGCCTGAGAGCCGGCAGTTAAACAAGGCAGCAGAGAGCTCTCGCGCGGAGGGCCGCACGCTGCATGATGCACTGCTGACCGTGCGCGGCTGGCCTGAGATCGACTTTGACGGTCGCCTGCTGATCACGCAGCAGGACGCGCTGCTCATCGGAGGCAAGGTGCAGGCCATGCCGGGCTTTGCCGACCACGTTAAGTTCCGCAACCTGCAACTCTGCGCAGCATGCAACGAGAAGACCTGTGTCGCGATGTGTTCAGGACAGGCAATTACGGAAGGCGGCGACGGCCTGCCCTCTTTTGAGCGTGAGAAATGTGTGCACTGCGGCGGATGCTTATGGAACTGCGCGGGAGAGAATGTTGAGTTTGGTGCTGGGGCGGGCGGACTACATTCCGCTGAAAACTAAAATCGTTGTTTAAGAGTTAGCTCGATTCCAAGGAAGACAATAATGCCATCACAACTCCACATCGTCGTTTGCGCTGGGATCGTACCTGACCCTCTGCAGACGCTTGAGCCGATCACGACTCCGTCCGGTCCTGGACTGAAAAATGAAATGGTTTTGCCGGCGGTGCTCGATCCGTGGGCGGCTTGCGCGCTTTATGAGGCGGCTCATCTCGCCGCCAAGAATCCAGGGAGCAAGCTATGGCTCGTCTCGCTCGGTCCGAAAGCGAAGCTGCAGCAGGTCATGATGACTGTCGCACAGAAGGTTGCGTTCGAACTGGTTCCGATTGATGGCCCCATCGGCGGATTTCCCGATGCGCATGCAACGGCGGCGGCGATTGCTTCTACCATTGAAGCCATTCCGGGCGTTGATCGCAGCAAGCTTTTAATCTTTGGTGGATGGGAATCGGCTACGCGCGGCGCTTGTGTCACGCTGCAGATTGTTGGCGAGCGACTCGGCATTACCGAACAGTTTCAGGGTGTAGACCAGATCGATATGCGCGACGATGGGTCGTTTGAAGTGCTGGAGCGCATTGAAGGAGGCCGCCACCAGGTTTCCGTTTGCAGCAGCGCGCCGGCCGTGCTTGGTTGGGCTACGGGCAATCTCGCCGAGCCGCGCAACAATCCGCAGATCGGCATGGCCAACATGCGCAGCATGATGCCTGCGCTGCAAAAAGCCAAAGCCGCAACGCTCGACACAAACGGACTTAGTTACGTTTCCGTCAGCCTGCCCAAGCAGCAGCGCACCACGCGCGTAGTCAAGGACATGACGCCCGACCAGATTGCCGCCGAACTCGTTGAGTGGATTGGAGCCGAATAATGGAAAAAATTCTAGTCCTTACTCACCTAGACGAAACTGGCTCCGCACTTTCGCGCGCTTCGTTGGAAGCTGTGACCGCCGGGCTTGAGCTTGCTACCCGTCTCGGCGCGCCGCTTGGCATTGGCTTTGTTGGCAGTGACGCTGCAATTGCAAACTCGCTTGCAGCAACAGGCGCACGTCTGCTCGCTGTCTCAGGCGAAGCCTTTGCACAGCCGCGCTACGCCACTGATGCCGCGGCATGCGAGGCGCTTTGCCGCGCGGCCGACGCGACGATCGTTCTTGTCCCTGCCGGCGCGCGCTTCTCTCGTGTGGCTGCCGGTGTTGCTTATCGATTGGGTGGCGTCGTCGACACGCACATCACCGCTCTTGGAGGAACGGAAAAGCTCGAAGCGACGCGCTGGTTCTATCGCCAGCGCGTTGAGGCAGTCATCAGCCGCAGCGCGCGACCGTGGGTGATTGTTCTTGATGCGGGAACGCACGCGGCGTATGTGGGTGCACCCGGCAATGCAAACGTGGAGCAAGTGGCCGTCGAATTGCCAGCTACGCGCACAACCGTCAGCGGGATTCGCGCACCCAAGCAGGACGAGCAAACCATTCGTCCCGACGCGCGCATGCTATTCGTCGCGGGTGCGGGATGGACCAAGAAACAGCCCGACGGACAAATCCACGTGGACGATGCGGCCAAACTCATCCTCGGTTTCCTACGGGCAACAAATGCATCGTTAGGCAGCAGCAAATCGCTTGTCGACCAGGGCGGCGAAGGGCAGTCCGTTCTTCCCTTTCTGACACACATGAACCAGATCGGCCAAACCGGAGCAACGCCGCGTCACGCCAAGGGACTCTCAACTTGTTGCCACGGCGAAGAGCCGCACGTGGTGGGCTGGCGATTCATCGGCGAGCGCCGCGCCATCTCCCTAGACCCTAACTGCGGATGGACACGCGGGAAGGCTGATGTCGTCTACGTCGCCGACGCGTTCGCAGTGATTGCCAAGCTGAACGAGATGCTTAGCACAAAGGGCTGAGTGCGGCGCGGTGGACCTTAGGCATTGTTGTCCCATGTCCGGAGATCCGGACATGGGGCACCGAGCCGAAGTGGCGCATGTAGCGGGTGCGTTCGTGAAATACTCGAATAGAGTTGAGCCGACAGGCCAATTTGCGATACGTTTGTATCCCTAAATGACATTCCCAAACAACCAGGCAATGCGGAATTTCCAAAGCGCTTTTTTTGCGCGCTTTCGAAATTGTGCAGCACACCTCGCTGTGAAGCCAGAGCGTGCCGATGCAGTCTTCGTTTTTGCTTTGTTCGCCGCAGGCTTTCTCATCCGGCTCTGGGGAATGTCAAAGAACCATTCCTGGGATGAGATGGTCTATCTCCAGAATGCGAAGGTGATCTGCTGCGGGAAAATCAACTATTCCGAGTTGGACTTTCGCCCACCGCTGCTTTCGCTGATCTTTGCCGGCGTGTTTCTTGTATGGCAACATGTTTTTGCAGCCAGCATTGTGACTGCTTGCATGAATGCCTTAGGCCCGATATTTCTGTTTTTTGCCGGGCGCTCGTCAGTTGGCCGACTACCGGCCACCCTTGCAAGCTTGTTGCTGGCGTTCTCGCCGTTCTTTGTCGGTGTGTTTCCTCAGGGCTTCGTCAGCGATGACACGGGCAATAGTCTGCTTACAGACTCCCCGGCTCTGACCCTGGTTTTGCTTAGCTTGTGGTTACTGCTTCGAGCGCTCGAACGGCCGACGGTATACCGATTATCCGGGGCTGGGTTTGTTTTGGCGCTTTGCATCCTGATGCGATTCGGATCGATTCCCAGCGTTGGTATACTTTTGCTCTTGCCTCTAATGGCCGGGAACCGCTGGAAAGCGATTATCGTGTGCGTGTTTGGCATGGCGACAGGAATCGGACCTTATCTTTTCTGGTCAAAGTTGAGGTATGGCGAGCTCCTGTTCACTTTGCGAGCTGGCTGGGCGAACGTTGAAGGACCCACAGAGCCGTTCACATTCTTTCTGCGCAACGCGCCGACAATATTTACGCCTGTCGTCGTGATCGGACTAATGCTGTTTCTCATCTATCAGCTTTCACACCTTGGAAGAGCAATCCATAGCGTTCACGATGCGCGAACCCATGCCGCTTCAACCTTGAATCAGCGATCTTTCGACGCATATCTTTGGCTCTGGCTCCTCGCGGGGCTTGTGTTCTTCAGCTTGATGCCGCATAAAGAGCCACGGTATATTCTTCCTCTAGCTCCGCCTGTTTTGCTGCTCGCAAGCTCGGGACTTTGCCTCTTCACCCAACTGCCCAACAAGAGTCAACGGGTAGCAGGAGCGGTTTTGCTTGGCACTGTCCTTCTGATAACGTTTCTTCCTCTGCGAGAGCGGATCAGCAAGCGTTTTGTGAATACGGCGAGCACAGATCAGGAACTCGCTTCCCGCTTTCTGGAATCCAGTGTTCCTGCCGACACAACACTTTATATGAGCTTCAATTATCCTGCGTTCGCTTACTATACAAACTTTCGCATTCATGAGCTTTCCAGTGTTGGTCCTGCCCTCTACCGTGACATGTCAAAGATTCCGCCCGGAGAGATTCTGGTTGTTTACCGTGAGGCGGAGGACGCGTCGCAATCAGATATTGCATGGGTTGACGCGAACCGGAAATTTGAACGCCTGCGGGACTATCCGTCTCTCGTAATCTTTCGGAGCGTGGATGCGCCCGAACCGGCCGGACGTTAAGGCACGCACCACCCCACCCTTGAACCGAAAGACGATTCAAGGATGGGCACCCGTGCATTTTGTGCGGGAGCTGAGTGTGAGTCATCCGGAATGTGGGTGAGAACTAAAGTAGAGACCTGTGGCTTAGACCTTCAACTCCGGTGGCATTGACAGCGTGCTCATGATTTTCTCCATGGCCTGGTCATCTTTGGCGATGGTTTCCAGCAGAGCGGCTTTGAGCGCTTCTCGCTTGCCGTAGAGGCGAAGCGGCTCAGGCGGATTGTGGAGAAGATCTTTGCCCACGAGCGCGCGCACGACGAACGGCATATACGAGGAGTAGTCGCCCTGCATGCTCACGGTCTGCGTTGTGTAGGTATCCGGGTTCACCTTGCCCCATGACACGGCTTCTGCCGGCTCGCAGGAAGACAGGCTGCCGTCCGTCACAGGCGCGGAGACAATCTGCGCGTCGTAATCGTAGCCGCGGATGTTGTCCAGGAAGAAAATCTGCGAGAGCGCCGGCTCGGGCTGCAACGAATAATTCTTTGGCACACCGCCGCCGAGGATCATTACCGCAATCGACTTTGCTTCAGAGTTGAACAATCCCCAGTAGTGATAGGCGCAAGATTCGAAGACGTCTTCGTGCAAGTCGTAGTCGAATCCATATTTGATTTTGCCAAGCCGCTCGAGTGCCCACAGCTTTACCGAGTTCAAAAACATGCTGCCGTCAGCAGGCGCGCCGATGAAGACAGGCAGCTCCATTTCAGCGCAGGTGCTGAGCAGGCCGGGCGCTACGCCCAGCGCTTTTTCGCGACGGCCAAATTCCTTGCCGAGCAGATAATTGCGTTCTGTCGTCGTCATGCGCTTTTGAAACTCGGGACGCTGCAGAATTTCTGTAGCCACTGCGTCCTGATCGAAGAGAATCTGCTCTTCGAAGCCCGTGTCGGCAACGCGGATTACGCCGTGCTCGCGCAGTTCGGCATCGTCGCCAAATAGCGCGACCTCACGGATGGGACGCTCAGCACTTTTGCGCAGGCAGTCGTGGCCATCGTGGTAACAGATAGCGTCTGTGACAGTGATGTAGGCGGTGTTTGCCGCTTTAATGAACGGAATGAGCCAGGCGCGGTGCTGATCGGATACCGTAATCGGTCCGGCACAGGTGACCACGAGCGGGATACGCTTTTCGATCACCTGCTTCATCGCATCATAAACACGCCGCAGATAGGCGCCGCCAAAAGCCGGAAGAGCAGCTTCGAATACTTCGCTCAGATCGCGGCATTCTGTAACCGGCTTGCCGGTGACCGGCGCACCCATCAGTCCGTTCGCGTTGGAACACTTACTCATTGAGGTAGCCCCCTGAAACAGCTATCTCCAGTATCCAACATCGGACAGGCCCGCGAGCATGCCACTTCCGCCACACCAGCCGGCTCAGTTATTTTTTTGAAATCGTAACAAACGACCCGCGCATTTCTCCGCCGTCGCCGCCGTCATAGGCCGCCTGCCCCATGGCAGGAATTCCAATCTCCCACTTGGGCCCTTCGAGCTCCGGCATCGGTTTAGCCGTGAACAGCTTTTTGCATTGGTGCGCTGTCCAACGTGCCCATCGCTTCGACTTTTTGCGCCGTGCGCTGTCAGTCGAAATGCCGGTACCCGCGTACATCTGCCGGTAGAGTTTGGACAAAAACATGAACGCGATGCGCGCCTTCAGCGTCGGCGTGCAGGCCGATCTTTCCCAGATCGAGCTCCAGTTGTAGAAGCGGTCCCATACCTTTTGCGTGCGCTCCCTGATTTCGTCGGAGCTCATGGTGGGATGAGGAGTAAACATCTTGGGCCGCACTTCGGTGGGAATCAACCAGTAGCGGGTGATGGGCACATCGCCCACCATGGTCGGATGCGTCGACTGCTCTTTCTCCCAGCGGCCGAAATCCACTGTGCCTGGAAACGGCGTCATCATGACGAACTGGGCAAACGTAACGCCCGCTTTCAGCGCCATCGCCACAGTTGCGTCAAACGTTGACGCTCTATCTGTCGGCAATCCGAAAATGAATGAGCCGAGCACATGCACACCATGCGCTTTGAACGTCTGCAGTTGCTTTGCGAGAGCCTCGCCGGAGTAGTTCCAATCCTTGTAAACGGCTTTCAGGCCTTCAGGGGTCACCGCTTCAACGCCGACCAGCGCGCCCTTGATGTTGGCCTTCTTCATGGCATCCAGAAAGGCGCCGTCTTCGCCGGCTTCCATGGTCATCTGCGTGTAGAACACCATGTCCTTCGGCAGCTTGGCCAGCTCTTCCATCAGTTGAAAGCGCTCGTTGCGAATGGCCGTCAGCTCTTCTACTTTTGCGGTGTTTCCCTGCTCGCGGGCCAGGCGCAGATCGGTAAACGTTACCGGATAGAAGTTGTCGTCAGCGAGCGCAATGAAGCGGAACCCGAGGCGCCGCAGTGCAACGATCTCATCCACCACGCTTTGAAACTTCCGCTGCCGCGGCTTCTGTCCGTCGGTACGCCATACGCTGCAAAACGAGCAGTGCTTGGGGCAGCCGCGAATGGTCTGCACTGAGGCCCACATGTATTTCTCGGGATTCATCAGGTCCCAGCGCGCCGCGAGGAACTCGCCGCCTTCAATCCGTCCGCCTTCGTAGATTCTCTCGGGCTTGCCGGCCAGGCAATCTGTAACCGCCTTGCCCCAGGCCACGTCGCCGTCGCCGGTGACTACCGCGTGGGCTTCTCCGCGCTCAAACGCCTCTTCAGGAAAGAGCGTGGCGTGAATGCCGCCATAGACAACCCAGGCGCCGCGCTCGCGAGCCATCCGGCCCACTGCATATCCACGCAGGGCGTTGCCGGTGTGCACGCTGATGCCGACGATGTCTCCGGCCTGAATGCTCTCCGGCACAATCTGCTCAAGAGATTCGTCAATAAGGATCGGGTCGCCGGCCACGCGGGGAGTTGCGGCCGCCAGAACAAACAGCCACCTCGGAGTAATTACTGCCGTACCAAATGAATTGTCGCTTGGATTGACAAGGTGAACGCTCAACGAATCCAACCTTTCCACGTGCAGGTGCAGTTGGCGTCACAGCAATTGCAGGGTTGCCGTAATGCGAGATAAGGAACTGAAGTGGCTCATCAATCTCAACCAAGCCACGCTGAAATTCTACTATGGCAAGCAAACCCTGGAATCGATCGTGCAAACGTTCTTCTACCCGGATAAGCGGATGGGAAGACTCGGCTTGGGAGGTCACGAGTATTCCCGTGAGAAATTATCCCACCGGTCAGTCCTGTCAATCGTACAGGGTTCGAACCGGTTCGACTGATCAAAATTGCCCACATTTTGCAGTTCGGAGACAATTTTCAGCCGAAAAGGAGGTTGACTATCCCTGCCACTTTGATGGCAAAAGGTCGCGATTGGCCGCACTTGTGCTATCTGAGAGCGGAATCGGCACCTGTTCCACGATTTCCAGCCCAAAGCCCTCAAGAGCAGGGATGTGCATGGGGGTGTTCGAGAGCAGCCGGATACGGCGGATTCCGAGGTCGGAGAGTATCTGCCCGCCCAGCCCGATGGCGCGCAAGATGCGGCCGCTTCTGGCTTGGGAGCCTTCGCGAGAGCGCAGTTCCTGGTGAAGAATGATGCGACCGGACTGCTCCTCACGCTCGCCAGCGGGCAAAACCGTTCCGCCTGGCCCGAAAGTCGCGGCCGGAGTGTGGTCGATTTCAAAACCGCGCGACGTATTGTGCAGGTACAAGATCACCCCGCAGCCTTCTTCCGCAATCATGCGCATGGAACTGTCCAGCGTCTCCTGGCAGTGGCAATCGGCTGAGAACACGTCGCCGGCCGTGCAGCGGGTGTGCACGCGGACAAGGACAGGATGGGGACAGGCAGAGCGTGTATCACCAGAGCCATCTGGCAACACCGCGGAGCCTTCCTGGAAAGCGGGGCACCCTGGGCACAGGTCACCGCGCACCAGCGCAATGTGGCTTTCGCCTCCGTTGACTTCGCTCTGGTAGGCGATCATTCGGAACTCGCCATAGCGCGTTTGAATGCGCGTTTCGCCGGCGCGGACAATGTAGCGCTCGTGGCGCAGGCGATAGCGGATCAACTCCGCGACGGTCAGCATCAGCAGCCCATGCTCTTTGCAGAACGGAATCAGGTCAGGGATGCGCGCCATCTCACCGTCGTCGCGCATGATCTCGCAAATCACGCCTGACGGATCGAGCCCAGCCAGCCGCGCCAGGTCAACGGACGCCTCGGTTTGCCCTGCGCGGACCAGTACTCCACCCTTGCGCGCCCGCAGCGGAAACACGTGACCTGGACGGGCGAGGTCAGTGGACGTGGTTCGCGGGTCAATGGCAGTGCGGATGGTGTGCGCCCGGTCCGCCGCCGAGATGCCGGTTGTAACGCCCTCGCGAGCCTCAATGGTCTCAGTAAACGCCGTGCCAAAACGCGAGGAGTTCTGCTGCGTCATGGGAAACAGCCGCAGGTGGTCGGCACGTTCTTCGGTGAGGGTAAGGCAGATAAGGCCGCGCCCATAGCGAGCCATAAAGTTGATGGCTTCAGGCGTAACGTGCTCAGCCGCCAGCGTCAGGTCGCCTTCGTTTTCGCGATCCTCGTCGTCAACCACAACGACCATGCGGCCGGCTTGAATTTCAGCTACGGCGCCGGGGACGTCGGTAAATGGCGGTTCGATGTTGCGCGCTGGACTAGGCATGGTGACCAGTTCTATTTTCGCCTACGGCAGCTACAAACGGCAAAGAGCCACAACCCACGTGTTTGAACGCGCACGTCAATTAGCACCTCTGTAATTTGCCAGCAAGTGGCCCGGGAAGGAGCATCGGTCTACTCCGGCTTTCCCACACTATGTTCGGCATAGGCTTTTTGGAAGAGGGTGAAGGCCTGTTTCTTCTTTCCATCCTCCGAAATCAATCCCTTGCGATTGTAGCCATCCTGCAGTTTGGGAATGTTGCGCGTTGGAGAGCGGAAGTCGGCGAGAATCCACGGCGTGATACCACGAAGTTGGGGAATGTTCTTGAACATGACAAATTGGTGCTGAATAACATACACCTGCTGCTCTTCGGTCCACCGTTCATTCGTAGCTCCGTGATTGCCAAATTTCGCCTCGGCTCCAAATTCGCTCATGATCACCGGCTTCTGCGGGAGAGCCCACTGAATGCTGTCAGCGTCCTCGGGCTTCCCGGTGTACCAACCGATGTACTGGTTCACTCCGATCACGTCAAGTGCATCGGCAAACGGGTCCGGTAACGTGGCGGAGTTCCCCTGGATGTGTGTTGTATTGAGTGCCGAAGTAATCAGACGCGTGCGATCGAGCGTGCGAGCTTCATTCGCTAGGTTAGTCAGGAATGTTGTCCGGGTCGAGTTGTTGGGCGTTTCGTTAGAGACAGACCATAGGATGACAGAAGCCTTGTTGCGATCCCGCCTAATCATCTCGTGGAGCATGGCAACATCTTTAGCGTAGACCTCGGATTTGTCGAATGAAATGTGCTGCCAGTTGGGTATCTCAGACCAGATCATGATGCCCTGGCGGTCGGCCTCGCGCTCCATGCGCTCATCGTGGGGGTAGTGCGCCAGGCGAACGAAATTGGCGTTCATTTCCTTCAGGTAGCCGAAGATGGTCGCGACATCCTGGTCAGAGTTGACCCGCCCTCCGCGAACCGGGGCTTCCGCATGCACATTGGCTCCCTGCAGAAAGACTGCCTTTCCGTTAAGCAGGATGCGGGTGCCATCGACGCGAATATCACGGAAACCGATGTCGTCGGTCAGCTTGTCCTCGCCTGCGGCCAAGGTGACCTTGTAGAGCTTTGGCGTACCGGGAGACCAGAGAGTAAGATTCGTTGCTTTCACGTTGAACGGCGCATTGCCTTCGGCATCTGTTTTCACCGTTGCCGTAACACCTGCTTCAGGGATAGCGATGGTCACTGCCGTCCCGGTGGGTGCGTCAAGAACGTGCACGTAGCCGGAGAGTTCGGTGTTACCGGGCAAGAATTCAGGACCGTGTGCCAGATGCACGTCGTAGTCGTCAATGAAGGCCCTCGGCACTGTGACCAGCGAGACATCGCGGGTAAGGCCGCCGTAGTTGAACCAGTCGATTCCTACCGACGGAATTCCATCAGCAAGGCGCGTAGCATCGACCGCAATGACAACAAAGTTGGTGCCTGGATGCAGCAAGGCGGTGACTTCGCAATCGAATGGCGTATAGCCGCCCTCGTGGTCGCAGACACGCTTCTGGTTTACCCACACGTGGGATCGATAGTTTGCCGCGCCGACATGAAGGAAAGTACGAGTACCGGCTTTGGGCAACGCTTCAAAGTCACGCTGATACCAGATGACGCCCTCGTAGTTGAAGAGTTGCGGTACCTGGGTGTTCCAATCGCCCGGAACTTTGAGTGTGGGCGCAGCCGAGAAGTCGTACTCATCGTTGTGACTGCCAACAATGTGCGGATGATCATTCATCGCATATGATTTGTCGTTGACTTCACCGTTGGCGGTGTAGAGTGCGCGGCCGGGAGATTGGTCTACCAGGTAATGCCAGTCGCCATTCAGGGTCGTCTGATCGCGACGGTCGACGCCTACGAGAAGGGTTTGGAGCGGACGCTGCGCGAAACCGGGAAGCACCAGCCACAGGTACATCGATAGCGCAACCACGGTACGTAAGGTTGGGCGCGACACATTCGCACGGCTTGCCGACTGGAACATGATGAGAAACCTCGGCTACCAAGCTAAAGCCTGGCAGCCAAGGCGCGCCACTTCGCCTGTTTTTTGTCCTGGCCCCTAAACAGCAAAAGCGCCGCCCGAGGGCGGCGCTTTTGAAATCATATTGAAAAGAAGCGGCCTACAACGTCGATTCGATCTCGAATCCCCAAGCCTCTAGGAGCGCCTCTGGGATGTATTTTGAATTCTTATTCCGCCGCGCCCACTCACGAAGTCTGGTCGACCGGATGTATTGGTCAGGGGGCAGCTTGAACTCCTTAACGATCTGCTCGAAGGAGGTTACAGTGGGCACTACGGGCCCGATGGGCTCCGGCTTGCCCCAGTTTGGATTTCCACGACGCTTTGCCATTGATGTTATGTCCTTAAGTGAGGAGTGAAGTTGTCCGCACATCCTCGGACGTGGATGGGGTATCCAGTCAGTCCCGAGGAATCACTACAATGTTATTTTACGAATATTTTCTTCAAAAATCAATAGGCGAATGACTTAAATTGTTGAAAAACTGGGGCAGTCTGAAAGACGAGAATTTCCTAAAACCTTATTGATATGAAATACTTACGCCGAATTTTGCCTGAATGTGCCCGGCGGCAGGTTACCAGAGATTCCTGGATTTCCACCAAGGGGCTGGAAGTCGGGTGGTAACCAGTGACAGTATACCTTTATGACAACATTCCAGAAGGCGATCGCAGCCGGTCTGCTGGCGCTGGGGGCGGGCCTCGGGCAGTGCCACGCCGTCGAGATGAAGGTTAGCCGGCAGGCTCTGGAGCGGACGCTGCAGCAGCAGCTTTTTGGGGGGCCGGACGGCCGTTATTACGTCAAAGGCAATCCGCAGTCCGCATGCTTTACTTACGCCGAAGATCCGCAACTGACGTTTGTGCAGGACCGGATTGTGGTCAAGGTCAAGACGCATTCCCGCCTTGGGACGGCACTGAAAGGCGCCTGCATTGGACTCTCGATTTCGGTGCCGGCTGAGGTGTCATTGGCGCCCGAGGCTGAGGGGGAGACGATCGGGTTTCGCGATGCGCGGCTGGACCAGGTGTCGAACCAGAAGCAGCTCAACTTCATCCTCAATCCATTTCTCAGCCGGCAGGTTCCATCGAGCATGAAGGTGAATGCCGCCGAGCTGCTGCGCAAGGCGCTGGAGGGGTCGACCGCAGCATCCGGTTATGCCGTGAAACTCGACCGCCTGAAGATTCACTCCATACAAGTGGCCGGCGACTGGCTGATAGTGGACGTCGATGGGGACCTGAGCGTACAGTAACTTCGACTTCATTCAGCAAGTTGAATTCACACATAGGTGGGAGCAGAACCATGATTACTCGTCGGGATTATTTGAAGCAGGCTTCATTGGCAGCCGGTTGCCTTGCAGTATCGGGCGTGCGTGCATTTGCAGCAGAGCAGGAACAGCAAATCAGCGGCAAAGGATCGCTGAAGGAGCACGGGCACAAGCGCGGCATTATGGCGGGTTGCGCAGTAGGCGCGCGCCAGTTGCACGATGAAGCTTTCCAGCGCCTGATCGCAGAGCAGTACAACCTGGTTGTGTCAGAGAACTCAATGAAGTTTGGGCCGCTCTCGCCCAAACCAGGCGAGTACAACTGGACCGACGCCGACGCGCTGGTGGATTTTGCCGAGAAACACAAGATGAAAGTGCGCGGGCACAACTTTGTGTGGCACGCGCAGCTGCCCATGTGGTTCAAAGGCACGGCGACCAAGGACAACGCAAAAAAAATAATGGTAGACCACATCAACACCGTTGCCGGTCGTTACAAGGGCAAGATCCAGGCGTGGGATGTGGTCAACGAGGCCATCGAAGTAAAAGACGGCATGCCCGACGGATTGCGCAAGAGCCCCTGGTATGAGCTGATCGGGCCGGAGTATCTCGATATTGCGTATCGCACCGCGCGCCACGCCGATCCCAAGGCCAAGCTCACCTACAACGATTACAGCATTGAAGACGACAGCGAAGATAATGCCAAAAAGCGTGCTGCTACGCTGGCTCTGCTCAAGCGATTCAAGAGCAATGGAACGCCGATCGACGCGCTTGGAATCCAGTCGCATATTCACGCCGGTACGGGAGAGACCTACGGCAAGGGAATGCGCGAGCTCATCTCCAGAGCACAGGCGCTTGGCCTTGAGGTTTACCTCACCGAATTTGATGTGAACGACGATGGCGTTGCAGACGACGACTTTGCCGCGCGCGATCGCGCCGTGGCCGCCGTGTACACGGACTACCTGAACATCGCGCTCGAGAGCAAAGCTGTGAAGGCTGTGCTTACCTGGGGCGTGTCTGACAAGGACACCTGGCTGAATGGTATGCGCGAGCATCGCGAAAAGCGCGCCAACCGCCGGCAGAGGCCGCTGCCGTTCGATAACGATCTCAAACCGACGGCGCCGTTCTTTGCGATTCGCGACGCCTTTGATAAAGCGCCGCATCGGTAGAGATGTTTGGTAAGGGCAGGGATAATTCCCTGCCCCTACTCATTTTCGCTACGGCTATTCAACGCTCCAGGCGTCGAATTTGCCCGAGCGAACGGCAGCGGCCATCGCTTCAATCTCCGCGCCGAGCGTGCGATCCGCTTCAAGCCGTGGCACTACTTCACGAACCGCCGCACAGGCTCGCCCGATCTCGCGGCTCGGCTTGAGCGGCTGCCTGAACTCGACTCCCTGCACAGCGCACATCAGCTCGATGCCCACGATGCGCTCGGCATTCTCCACGATCTGCCGCAGCTTGAGGGCGCCGGTCATCCCCATGGAAACGTGGTCCTCCTTGCCGCCGCTGGTGGGAATGCTTCCCGTCGAAGACGGATGCGACAGCACTTGGCACTCATTGATGAGCGAGGCGGCAACTATCTGCGCAATCATGAATCCCGAAGAAAGCCCCGCATGCGGTGACAGAAACGCCGGCAGGTGCTCATTGATGTCGGGATTGAGGAGCCGGTCAATGCGCCGCTCCACCATGCCTGCCAAATCGGTCAGAGCGATTGCCGCGTAATCAAATGCATAGGCCAGCGGCGCACCATGAAAATTCCCTCCCGATAACACTCCGTGTTCCGGCGTTTTGGTTTGCTTCAGTGGGAAAACCAGGGGATTATCGGTAGCCGAACCGGACTCCGTTTCCAGAATGCCAGTGACGTGTTCGAGCACATCGCGCACCGCTCCATGCACCTGCGGCATGCAGCGCAGGCAATAGGCGTCTTGCACGCGCGCGTCGTGGGTGCGATGCGCCTCGCGAATCTCTGACTCTTCCATAAGCCAGACGAGGTGGCGCGCCGCCGCGATCTGGCCGGCGTGCGGCCGCACAGCGTGAATGCGCTCGTCAAAAGCTGCCGGAGTGCCCATCAGCGCTTCCAGTGATATGGCTCCGGCCAGGTCGGCCAGCCGCACCAGTCGCCGCGCGCGCGACACGGCCAGTGCGCCAACGGCCGTCATTGCCTGCGTTCCGTTCAGCAGCGCCAGACCCTCCTTGGCGGCAAGCGCTAGCGGCTGCAGGCCGGCGAGCCTGAGCGCGTCACCACCAGGTATGCGCTGGCCATGGTAAAAGGCTTCGCCTTCACCGATGACGACCAAAGCCAGATGCGCCAGCGGAGCAAGATCGCCGCTTGCGCCCACGCTTCCCTTCTCAGGAATCACGGGACTCACATCGGCATTGAGCATGGCCACCAGAAGCTCCGGCACAGCCGCGCGGCAACCGCTGGCGCCCTTGGCGAGCACGTTGGCGCGCAGCAGCAGCATGGTCCGCGCTTCCGCAATCGAAAGTGGCGCGCCGACACCGCCGGAGTGGCTGCGGACGAGGTTGGTCTGCAACTGTGCCAACTGCTCATCGGGGACACGCACATCGGAGAGGCGGCCAAAGCCGGTATTGACGCCGTATACCGTTTCACCTGTCGCCAGAATTTGCTCAATGTAGTCGCGGCTAGCATTCACGCGCACGCGCGCCGCGGCAGAAAGCTCGACCGCAAGGCCGCTGCATGCGACAGCTTCAATCTCAGCCAGCGTGAGCGGCTGTCCATTCAGAATCAGAGAATTCATCGCCACAATTCTAGTCTTATGCCGCGGCCGGAGCCGGCGACGTGCGTCACGCAATTCAGGCGAGCGGTGCGCCGCTGTGGTTACAATCGACGTGGAGGTTCCCCGCGCACTATGAATGTGACTCGTAGAGAATTTGGCCGTTTGACGGCCCTTGGCGTCGCTGCGCAATTCGCGCCTGCTTTGAATGCTCAATCCGGCAAAAAGATTGGCTATGCCGTCATCGGACTCGGCCGCATTGCCGACCACTTTATGCGCGGCGCGCTCTTGACTGGGAACTCCGCCATTACCGGGCTGGTCAGCGGACATCGCGACAAGGCCGACAAGATTGCCGCGCAATATAACGTGCCGCAAGGTTCGATTTACAGCTATGAGAACTTCGACGAGATCGCGAAGAATCCTGCCATCGATGCCGTGTATGTGGCATTGCCCAACTCCATGCATGCCGAATACACCATTCGCGCGGCGAAGGCCGGCAAGCACGTGTTGTGCGAGAAGCCGATGGCCCTGAATGTGGCGGAATGTGAATCCATGATAGCGGCTTGCAAAGTAGCCAATGTAAAGCTGATGATCGCGTACCGCTGCCACTACGAGCCTATCCAACTGAAAGCCATTGACCTGATTCGCACTGGCAAGCTGGGCAAAGTGCAGGTAATTGAAAGCGCATACGGCTTTAACGAAGATGCGGGCGAGTGGCGGCTGGACAAGAAGCTCGCAGGCGGCGGTCCGCTGTACGACGTGGGTATCTACTGCCTGAACGCCTGCCGGTATTTGACGGGAGAAGAGCCGACGGATTTCTCCGCGTACGCCTCTGTGGTTGATCATGACGGCCGCTTCGATACCGTCGAAGAGAACCTTGTATGGACCATGAAGTTTCCTTCCGGCGCTGTGGCCAGTTGCAGTACAACGTACGGCGCACCGATGGATGGATACTTCAGGGTCCACGGGTCGAAGGGATTGCTTGAGTGCACTTCAGCATTCGGCTACGAGAACGTCCGCCTCCGTGGGTTTTATTCCGGGACCCGGATAGATGAGTCGGAGACCACACCCGATCCTTACCAGTTCCAGGCCGAAGCCGACCACTTCTCAAACTGCATCCTGATGAACAAGGAGCCGCAGAGTCCGGGCGAGGAAGGCCTGCGCGACTTGACCTACATCACCAGGATCTATCGCTCCGCCGGAATCCCGATATAGCGTAGGCCGCGAGCCGGATTTGACCGGTGAAAGTGCCCCCACAGTGCGCGCTACGGGCCTGTGGAGCACCCTTCTTTGTGGTCAGACCACGAGATATAATCAGGAAAGTACCGTTTACTTCGAGTGATAAAATTTCCTTTTCGGAGAGCATATGCCAGAAGCAGTGTGTGATATCGGCCTGATTGGCTTGGCTGTTATGGGACAGAACCTGGTCCTGAATATGAACGACCACGGATTCAAAGTTGCTGTGTTCAACCGCACCGTTTCCAAGGTGGACGACTTCATTGCCAACGAGGCCAAAGGCACGCGGGTTGTCGGCGCGCATTCTATTGAAGAGCTTGCCGGGATGCTGAAGCGGCCGCGCAGAATCATGCTGATGGTCAAGGCCGGCGACACCGTTGACCAGATGATCGACCAAATTTTGCCGCACCTTGAAGCTGGCGACATCATCATCGACGGCGGCAACTCGCTCTATACCGATTCCAATCGCCGCACGAAGACCCTGGCTGACAAAGGCATTCTGTTCATCGGCACTGGCGTCTCGGGTGGAGAAGAAGGCGCGCGCCGCGGCCCATCCATCATGCCTGGCGGCAATCCTAAAGCGTGGCCGCACGTCAAGCCGATCTTTCAGGCGATTGCCGCCAAGGTTGAAGATGGAACGCCCTGCTGCGACTGGGTGGGCGAAGATGGTGCGGGCCACTTCGTCAAGATGGTGCACAACGGCATCGAGTACGGCGACATGCAGCTTATCTGCGAAGCGTACGACTTGCTGCATCGCGGACTGGGCCTGACAGCCGACGAACTTCATGAAGTTTTTGCAGAGTGGAACAAGGGCGAGCTCGACAGCTACCTGATTGAAATCTCGCGCGACATCTTTGCCAAGAAGGACGAAGATGGGGAGCCGCTCGTGGACAAGATCCTCGACACCGCAGGCCAAAAAGGTACGGGGAAATGGACCGTCATCAGCGCACTCGACACCGGCCAGCCCGTGACTCTGATCGGCGAATCAGTGTTTGCGCGCTGCCTGTCTGCACTCAAGGAAGAGCGCGTTGCAGCATCGCTGGTGCTGAAAGGACCCAAGGCCGTTGTGAAGATTGCGGACCGCGCCAAGTTTATTGAAGATGTGCGCCGGGCGCTGTTTTGCTCCAAGATTATTTCGTACGCGCAAGGCTATATGTTGCTGCGTG
Organism: Occallatibacter sp.; assembly: GCA_017883405.1. GTDB lineage: Bacteria > Acidobacteriota > Terriglobia > Terriglobales > Acidobacteriaceae > Telmatobacter. The sequence continues at coordinate 20,975 of JADGNO010000088.1, forward strand.
CCGCAGCAACAGAGAACAAGTGGAATCTGAATATGGGCGGCATCGCGCTTATGTGGCGCGGCGGATGCATTATCCGCAGCCAGTTCCTGGGCAAGATTAAGGATGCGTTCAAAAAGAATCCGAAACTCGAAAATCTGCTCTTGAACAAGTACTTCTCAAAGCTGATAAACAAATACCATCCTTCATGGCGCAAGGCGGTCATCAGCGGAATCAAGATCGGCGTGCCCACGCCGGCATTTTCAACGGCGCTGGCGTTTTTTGATGGCTACCGATCCAATCGCCTGCCTGCCAACCTGCTGCAGGCGCAGCGCGACTACTTTGGAGCGCATACCTACGAGCGAGTCGATCAGCCGCGAGGCCAGTTCTTCCACACCAACTGGACGGGCCACGGCGGCCGCGTCTCATCAACCACTTACACAGTCTGACCCAAGCATTTGCGTCTATAGCAAAAAAGGGCGATTTCCAATTGGAAATCGCCCCTTTGATTTGCGAATTAAGTCGAACTATTTTGAGGCTTGTGTCGCAAGTCTTTGCTTGGCCATTGTGACGGCATCTTTGAGAGCGAGTTCGAAGGCGCGTGCAGACTCGGCATCGGTGAACGTAAGACCGAAGGCCACGGTGTCATCCGGCGCCTGTCCGTATTCGCGGCTCGAGTGCGGACCGGGACCAAGCTGCGAGAACTTGTCGCGATCGTAAATCAGGGTGTGGAACTGTTTGCCGGGCATTCCGGAGATGATCACCATTGTGGCGTCGCCCACTGCGCCGGGCTTGTAGTGATCAGCCACGTTCGGATCAGTAAAAACCCGGTTGTCGACGATCATGCTCTCATCGACTGCGCTCAGCGGAACCGTGATGGATGCAAGCGGAAATGTGTAGTAGGTCCAGCCGGTTTTTCCTTCTTTATTCATGAGCAGTCCGCATATGGGGCTGGGCATTTTTGGCGAGATCACAATCGAGTCGCTATCAAGCGCAATAAGACTGCCCGATCCGGAATAGGCAGCCTTCATCGACTGAATTTTTGCCGAGAGATTTTGGGCAAAACCGAAGGTCGGAAAGATAAGCAGGAGAGACATCAGAGATACTTTAAGGATTAATTTATTTTTGGACACAACAAGGGCCCTCAAGCCAAATCTTTGACCAATCCGGGCTTCGGGCAAGTGACCTGAATCACTCGATGAGTGTGAAGGCGAGATACCCAAGGCAGAAGGACTGCAATCTTCCCAATCAAATTGAGGCATGCCAGAAGTTTGTCCGGGTTGCAAGCCGGCAGCAATACCACGAACAGGGTAGCTTCTTCCAGGCATGTTGATCTGGGCGAAATAGCAGCTATGTGCTTAACTTATTGGGATTGAAACCGATTTGGGCGGGAAGTCCCAGATCCGAACGAACGGATCCGGGACCCGGGTTTGGCTAGTTCTCTTTAACCTTGGCCACGAGCGACTGGTAGACCGTGCCCGGCGGAATCAGCAACTGGTGCGGCACACAGGCAGCCGCCATTAGAAGCAGCCGAGGCACCTACATTTAGAGAACCTCCGAATCAACGCAGGCTCTGCACCGGCGCTGGATCCATGTCGGCGTAATCCTGGTTCTCGCCGCCCATCCCCCAGCAGAAACTGTAAGCCCGCGTGCCGACACCGGCATGAATTGACCAACCTGGCGACACTACTACTTCCCTGTCGGCCATGACAATATGTCGCGTTTCATCGGGTGGGCCCATCAGATGCACTACGCGCGCGTCCTCAGCCACGTTGAAGTACATGTACACCTCAGAGCGGCGCATGTGAGTGTGCGGGGGCATGGTGTTCCAGTTACTGCCCTGCGCAAGGTGCGTTACGCCCATCACCAATTGACTGCTGCGTGCGCCCTGCAGGTGGATGTACTTGCAGATGGTGCGCTTGTTGCAGGTTTCGACGCTGCCAAGTTCTGTGGGATTGGCTTCTTCCTTGCGCACGACCTTTACCGAATACTCCGCGTGTGCCTGATAGCTGAGCAGGTAGAACGCCGCGGGCTTGGCTTTGTCACTCGATGAGAACGTTACCTGTTTTTTGCCTTTGCTGATGTAGAGCACGTCGAGATTGTTCAACTCGTAGCTCTGCCCGTCGACGCTTACGGTGCCCGCACCGCCAACGTTGAGCACACCGATTTCGCGGCGCTCAAGAAAATACTCTGCGCGAAGTTCGGGATATGTGGGCAGTGTAAGCGCGGTGTCGACTGGAGCCGCGAAACCGACAACGGTGCGATCCAGGTCAACATAGTTCACATTAATTTTGCCAGGCTCGCAAAGTCCTCCCAGCAAAAATGTCTCTCGAAGTTCAGCCGTTGTCATGCGCGGATAGCGCACTGGATCGGCCATCATCACCGTCTTCATCTTTCCTCCCAATCGTCGCTGTTGGTTGTGTTGGGCGCGGCGTTCAATCTCGGGCGCCGCATGCAATCGCGAATGTCTACAAGTCCATTTTACTGCTCGGGTAGTTTGGGTAGCTCTAACGGATTCCAATTGTCAGTGCCGCGCAAAACTATTGCCGGCTCGTATTGCTTTGCCTCTTCCGGGGTGAGGAAATGCGTATGCCTGTCGCGTTCGGCGTGATGAGCACCAGGGCCGGTTGAATCGAACTCGGCGTAGTAGGCGGTATCGAGCGTGCGCGACACCTCCGCATGCCACTCGCTCCAACCGGCTGGGTCAATCTTGTCGCCCATGTCAGTGTGCATAAAGATCACAGTCGAATCATCGCGCCATGGGCGCCCGAGAAACACATTGCCCTTGACTTCGGTGTCCTGCGTCAGGCGGCAATGGTCGAAAACGTAGCCTGAATCCTCGCCCGCGTAGTGCTTGGATTGCGCGGTCAGAAAGCCGCGATCGTACGGAGTGGAATGAATCTCGCAATTCTCGAAGACTGCTTTGCCGTCTCCGAAGATGAAATCGATGTTGCCTTCGATGTAGCAATCTGTGAAGAACTGCCGCGCGGGCTTGCAGTTCACTTCGTCCTTCTCGCATCCGCGGCCATTGGCGTAGAGCGTGTCCTGATTGCCGAGCAGGCGCACATTATGAAACACGGCGCGATCGCTAGTTACGCGGAGGGCCACTGCCTGCGAACCCTGGGGATATGGAATTGCCGGAGCGTGGTAGTCGTTCTGAATCGTGATGTTCTCTGCGAAAAAATTGTCGGCGTAGACGTTGACCGTCGCCGTGCGCCCGGTACCTCCGTCTGTGGCCGCATGTTTGTTGAAGACGACTACCGTTTTGCTGGGGTCGGGATTGTTGCTGCGGATGGTGATGTTCTTTTTGTCGACTGTGACGACCTCGCGATATTCGCCGGGCGACACCATCAGCACCTGGCCTTCCTTTGCCACATCGAGCGCGCGCTGAATGGAATAGAAGTCGCCTGTACCATCGGCGGCGATATAGAGGTTGTTATCCTCCGGCGGAACCTTGCCTGCAATCTCAGGCGCGGTTGGCAGCGCTGGATACGGCACAAAACGAGCGTCGCAATCCAGCGGCTTTCCGTCAGTTGCATCGGCGGCGCGAGTGACCGTTACGTCGGGGCCTGATGTCTGCAGGTTTCCGACGCCCGGCCCGATTGTGACCTCCGCATCCTGGCTATAAAAGAGCGAGTGCTGCTGATCGTCTGCAAACACATCGTTCAGCGTGATTCCGAGTTTATGGTCCGCATCCAAACCGAGAAACGTGTATGCGCCCGGCGAAAGCACGTGGACATTTTCAAGCGTGATGTCGCGATAGATGGGAAGCTTGTTGCCTTTGAACGTTGTGTAATGAGGAGTAAAGACGAGCGGATTGCGCACATTGCGAATGCAAACATTGCGATACGTGACGTCGTGCACCAGGCCGCCGCGGCTAGGGTCACTCTTGATCCGCAATCCATTGTCTGCTCCATCGATGGTGAGATCGTCAACGAGTAGGTGATCTGCACCACCGTCTGTGCCGCTACCAATCGACATGCCGTGCCCCGCATAAAAGTGGTTATGCAGAACCGACATGTTCGTAACGCCATGTCCAGGAGAGGGCTTGAGGCAAACATCGTCGTCGCCGGTGTTGATGTACGAATACGCGATGGTGATGTTTGTCGAAGAGCCAGGATCGATGCCGTCCGTGTTGCGCGCTGTTTTGGGCGTCATGATTTTTACGCCCCACGCGGTAAAGCCGTCTGTTTGATTGATCGAGACGTGGAAGCCCGGCGAATTGCGCAGCGTGATTCTGTATAGGGTAAAGCCGTCGGCGTGACGAAGCTGCATCATGGCGGGAACGCTCTGCTGCAGGTCTTTCACCTTTGCCTCGTGAGCAAGGTCCCACCATGTTACATCCTGACCAAGCAGCTTTGCTCCTCCGCGTGCGTCAATTGAGCCTTCGCCCATGATGCCGCTGCCTTCAATGTGATCACCGAAGATGAACGGCTTGCATCCGTGCCCTTTCTCCGACACGATGCCACATGCGCCGGGAGCAAGATCGTAGAGCCTTGGGTTAGTCGACGCGGCCAGCACCGTATTTTTATCCACGACAAGTGTGACGCCCGGGCGCAGAGTGAGCGGCCCGCTGAGGAACACGACCATTCCACCCTTGGCGCGCAGCACCACGGCGTGGCCCTTGGCGCACGTATCCATCGCTTTCTGAATGCGCTCGGTGTCGAGTGCCTGCTCACTCTTTTCTGCGATTTCACCCTGGGGCGCGGCAATAGCGGCATCGAGCATAACGCACGCCTGGGGAACGTGCGGCTCAACAACTTTGCGCGTGTCCTGCGCGGGCAATACCAGTACAAATAGCAGCGGAGCGGTGATCGAGATAAAACGCATAATTGGTTTGGGCATCTTGCAGTCTCCGAATTTATGAATGCAAATTGAGCGTTGAATTTACCCTGCGGCTACTTCTTGTGAGGAACCTGGTCAAGCAGCCAACGGACAAACTCCACTCCCGCCGCATAATTCTGATATTCGGCCGGTAGTTTGCGGCCATCGGTGTACTCGTTGTAGAGCCACGGATCAACAAACGCAAAGACGGTTCCCTTTCCATATTTCGCGGTGGCCATAAAGATGTCGTCGCCATCCTTAAGGACCGGCGCCGCGGGAGACTTAACAGAAATTGTGCAAACGTCTTTTACATAAATTGCGTGTGGATGGTGAAAAATGGGCCCAATGCCATCGAGCGCAATCTTTCCCTGCTCCCAGTGCGTACCGACTACGTGCTTGCGGAGAACGCTGTTAAAGTGCATGCCGAATTCGGCAGCGATCACATTGAAGTGATCGAGGTCTGCGAAAGAGGTATCGTTCTCCATGATGGCGAGCACGCCGCCCGCTTTGACCCATTGCGCAATCTGTTCGGCGTCATTGCTGTTCGCAAAATTGGGTTGCGGATTTTTGGCGGCATTGTCGGGAGAGACAATCATGTACAACTGCGCGTTCTTGAGGTTCTCAAAAGTCGGCTCGGCATCGAGATCCCTTGTTTCCGCGCCGAAATTGCGGAAGATGTGCCCGACGAGTGAATATCCCGGCTCGTCCTGAGTGTTCCACTTGTAGTGGAAGAGCACTTCCTTGCCGAACGCATCGGTCCGCCTTTGCGAGTTAAACCAGCCGTCCATCAAAACCACGCGACCGCGGCCCAGCCTGGCGTTATCAGCATTCTCGACTTCACTTGCAGCCAGTAGAAATGGGCCAACGCCCTTGGGATCGTTTGCTACAACCTTCTCGCTGAGATAGTACGCATAGCTTCCGTCGCGGTAAGGTTCGCCGCCGAGCCCGCCAACGCTAACCGTGCCTGTGACCGAAACATCTTCGCCATCGGTCTTGATGAATTGCGAAAGGATGCCGCGATAGCCGCGCTCCGCATTGGCCAGAAAACTCACCGGCAGATATCCGCGCCGCACGCCTTTTGCCAGCGCATACACAAACATGCTGGAGGCGGACGACTCCGGGTAGTTGCCTTTCTCGTTGGCTTTGTCGAGGACTTCATACCAGAGGCCGGTTTTGCCATCCTGATATTTGACCAGCGCAGCGGCATCGCGCTGAAGATAGCCGATGAGCTGCTTTCTTCCAGGATCACCTTCGGGAAAATAAGGGATGGTATCGACGAGCGCCATCATGTACCAGCCCATCGCGCGTCCCCAAAACTCCGGCGAAACACCGGTGTCCTTATTGGCCCAGCGCTGCTGTCTCAATTCGTCCCAGCCATGGTAGATCAGCCCGGTCTTCGCATCGCGGGCATGTTCTTCAATGAGCGCGAACTGATGCGTGATGTCACTGAATTCCTCTGGATGGTGCGACAGCTGCGCGTATTCGGCGCGAAACGGCTCGGCCATATAGAGGCCATCAAGCCACATCTGATTCGGATAGCGCTGTTTGTGCCAGTAGCCACCCGACGCAGTGCGCGGTTGACTTGCCAGTTGATCGATGAGAAGGTTCGCTGCTGTGAGGTAGCGTTTATCCTGGTTGACTCCGTATAACAGAAGCAGTTGGCGACCCAGCAGAATGCTGTCGAGTTCTTTGATGTCTTTTCTGTATGTAGGAATCGATCCGTCGGCAGCGACGTACTGATCGACCGAGCTCTTGATGTAGTTGAAGTAGCGCACGTCGGTTGTGTTGAGCCAGACAGCATCAACGCCCTGCAGCAAGGCTCCGAGTTCGTAGGCCCATTTGCCTCCATTGGGAGAAAGCCGGCCGCCGGGCCAGCGCACGATCGCAGCATTGGCCGCGCGTTGCGACCACGGCAGCTCAGTTTGCGGTTCTGCAGCGAACGAGCTACTTGCCTCCGCCGCAAGAATGATGACCAAAGCAAGAACACGAAAGAACTTCATTTCGACTCCGGATGTTGCTGAGACCATTTTTCGAAGCGATCCAGCGCAATCTGCGGTTCTGAACCGAACCAACTATATCCATTCCGCCGTTCGCTGGACAATTCGTAGAGATCGTCGTAGATGGATTTGTTATCGAATCGAGGACCGCTTGATGGTTCAATCACACGAAAGATTTGAGCATCAGACATTGTGGCGATTGCGCCGAAAGAAAGGGCCGCCGGCAATGGCCGGCAGCCCTTTCGATTTATATCAGGGGCCGTTTAGAAAGAAACACGGGCCGAGAACTGCGCAGCCTTGCGGTTGGCATTCGAGTTGGTGGTTACCTGTCCAAAGCTCGTACTTCCCCATGCCAAGCTGGCAATGCCGAACAGTGTGTGGTTAGTGACGTTGTACCATTCGGCACGGAAGTCCAGCTTCGAAGCTTCGCCAAGGTGCAGCGGGAAACTACGCGACATGCCAAGGTCGAGCTGATAGTTGCCCGGACCGTAGATGTTGTAAGGAGCTGTGCGCGGCACGTTGCCAATGAAGTAGTTGGGTGTTCCGACGAACGCGTTCTTGTCGATAAAGGAGACGCTTGTGTAGTTGGCCAGTGTTACTCCTTTGCCCCAACGCCCATTAATGCGCGCCGGGCCGGTGAAAGCCGGATTGTACGAAGGCGGGCAGAAGGTGGAACTTGGCGTCGCAGGGTTGGTATTGCAGCTTGACATGGTGATCATCTGCGGAGAACCCGAGTAGGCCTGGTATATCCCGGAGAAACTGAAGCCACCCAGGACAGCTCTCTCAACCGCGTTCTCTGAAAGCACCGATTTGCCGAACGGCCACTTCCAGACCGTGGTTACGACAAAGTGTTGCGGCTGGTTGCTGGTCGATACGGTCCGCTCGATGCGATCGGCCGCATACGATGCGTTGGGGTTGTTATAGATTGTGCCGGCAGGAATTGCATAACCGGAACGGAAGTAGCCGCCATCGTCGATCGCGCGCGACCAGGTGTAGTTCACGTTTGTGGTCAAGCCATGAATGTTCCGAATGGTCAATACCGTTTGCAAAGCATGGTAGTTGGCGTTGCCGACGTAACCGAACGTGTCGGATACGGAATGGAACGGGAACGGCTTGAGGAGTTGGCTAAGCGGCTGCGTCGTGTTGAAGACGCTTAAACCAGTGCAGGTTAAGCCGTAGGTTGCGCAGTCAGTAGCTATTGCTGCTCCAGTGTCGCCTAGGTGCGAACCTAAAGACAAGTACTTGGGATCGAGCCCATTCGACCAGTAACCGCGGGCTGAATTGTTATCCAGCTGAAGGAAGTGGCCTTCGGATCCGACGTAGCTCATATTCAATGCGATCGCGTTGGTGAGCTGGCGCTGGAGACCAAAGCTCCAGTTGATGTACTCCGGCGCGCGTCCTCCCAAGTATGGATCGACGTAATTCGCTCCCGATGCCGGACCGCCAGTGAATCCGGTGGTAGTGGTATAGCCGGTGCCATAAGTCGGCCCCGAAGATACACCTGTTGCCGCCGAGTAGGTCGGAATCGCTCCGTTGCCGCCTGCCAGGAAACCCGTCATGGTGGTTTGGGATTTTGCGGCAGGAAACGACGGCCCGGCTGAGAATCCGAGCGTCCCGATCGAAGACGCCAATCCGCCGACGGCATCGCCGTGCGTGAACATCACACCATAGCTGGCACGAACAACTGTCTTTGGATCGAGCTGATAGGCCAAGCCAATGCGCGGCCCGAAGTTCTTAAAGTAGTTGTTGACGGGTGTGCTGCAATTGCATGTGCCCGCTGCGAACCCTGTATATTGAAGGGCGCCCGGGAGACCAGTAATCGAGTTTGTTGCTTTTGGATCGAAGTAGCTCTCAATGTTATTGACTTCGCGAACCGTCGGGAAGAAGTCGTAGCGCAATCCAAGATTCAGAGTAAGCTTCGGCGTCATCTTCCAGTCGTCCTGGACGAAGGGAGAGATGGCACGGAAACGCGCCCCGTACTCCGGATGCAGCGAGTAGTCAGTAAAGCTTCCGTTATCGATTTGTCCGAGAAGGAAGCTTGCGTATGCGTGACCCGTGGTGTTGTCCATCGTAAAGCCAGAGGTGTTGGAATTTGAGGTGGCAAATTGCGCGGTTTCGGTGTTGACGTTCTTCAACGTCAAAGGCGTTGGACCGCCCGTAGCGGTGGCTGTGTTGTACAACATCCATGCAATTTGTCCGCCAACGGTCAGCGAGTGCTTCCCGAAGTTCCACTGCAGATTGTCAAGGAACGTGTAGTTCTCAGCGATGGTCGAATTCTCTGTAGTTCCGGCCCACCCGGTGGGAACATTTGTGCCGGTGAACTGCACGATTGGGAAGTTATTGCTTGCCTGCCCAGCCGGAGTGCCGCCAATTCCCAACTTTGTGGGGGTGAAGTTTCCGCCTTTGTCGGGGGTGAAGGTTGGGCCGTTATAGCGTGCATACCCCCACTTCACCTGATTGACAACGTTCGGCGTGAAGACGTGGGTTTCTTCAATCATCCAAACTGCCGTCTTGGGAGCGTAGGCCTGTCCCCAGTTATACGGAACCGGTCCAACGTTGCGGCCTGAAGTTGTTTGTCCCACAGGGACGGAACTTGCCTGGCGGCCAACGGCTCCGATCACGCTCAAAGTGTCCCTTGAGCTGATGGTGTAGTCAATACGGCTGGTTGTAGACCAGTTAACGAGGCCAGTTGCGTTCGGCGCAATGTAGTTGTTCGAAAGCGATGTGCCGATGCCG
>JADGNO010000016.1 GCA_017883405.1 Occallatibacter sp.
AAGGTGAGCATCTTCTACACGGCTCCAACCGCCATTCGTGCATTCATTAAGTGGGGCGATCAGCATGTTGAGAAATTCAAACTCGACTCGCTGCGCCTGCTTGGCACCGTGGGCGAGCCCATCAATCCCGAAGCGTGGATGTGGTATCGCGAGAAGATTGGCCACAATCGCTGCCCTATCGTCGATACCTGGTGGCAAACTGAAACCGGCGCAATCATGATCGCTCCCATACCTGGCGCCGTTCCCACCAAGCCCGGTTCCGCAACGCGCCCGTTCTTCGGCATTCAGCCCGAGGTGGTCACGAACGAGGGCGAGCCCGTACCTGCCGGGCATGGCGGCCTGCTTGTGGTTCGCAAGCCGTGGCCCTCCATGGCCCGCACCGTGTATGGCGACCCTGAGCGCTACCAGAAAACTTACTGGGACGATATTCCGGGCAGCTACTTTACCGGCGACGGTGCGCGTCAGGACGCCGACGGCTATTTCTGGCTCATGGGACGCGTGGACGACGTGATCAACGTAAGCGGCCACCGGCTGGGCACCATGGAAGTGGAATCGGCGCTAGTGGCGCATCCCAAGGTGGCTGAAGCTGCGGTCGTAGGCCGTCCCGACGAGCTGAAGGGCCAGGCCATCTCGGCGTTTGTTTCACTCGAAAGCGGCAACCAGCCGAGCGATGAACTGAAAGACGAGCTGCGCAAATGGGTATCCAAGGAGATCGGTTCCCTTGCCCGCCCAGACGATATTCGCTTTACTGAGGCTCTACCTAAAACCCGATCCGGCAAAATCATGCGCCGCTTATTGCGCGAACTGGCCACACACGGCGAAATCAAGGGAGACGTCACCACGCTTGAAGATTTCACGGTAATCGCCAAGCTGCGCGAGGCAGAAGAAGGCTAGCCATGGCTGCCGGGCGTTCACGGCTTCTGCGTTATCAAGTAGCCACAAGCCTCGATGGTTTTATCGCCGGGCCGAATGGCGAATATGACTGGATCACCGAGGATCCAACGCTTGATCTGAAAGCTTTCGCCCGGCAGTTCGATACGCTCCTCATGGGTCGCTTGACCTATGAGCTCGCCCTTAGCCAGGGCTCGATGCTCGAGTCAATGGGTCTGAAGGTCGTGGTTGTATCCACCACACTCGATCCTTCACAGCATCCAGATTCAACCATCATTTCTACGGACGTGGCAAAAAAAGTAGCGCAGCTCAAGAGTCAGCCCGGCAAAGATATCAGGCTGTTCGGCGGCGGGGCGCTCTTCCGAACCATGCTCGATGCCGGTCTGGTTGATCGAGTCGAACTGGCGGTTTCACCCATTCTTCTTGGGAGCGGTGTGCCGGTGTTGCCGCCAGGCAAACGTTGCCCGCTGCGGCTTGTTGAAAGCACAGCACTGCCCAGTGGAATGATGATCCTCATGTATGAGGTAAAGTTTTAGCTCGGTGCGCGCCGAATAACTGCTGCTTCGGACATCCAAAATCCAGTTGACAAACTAAACTGAACCGTTCAGTATAGAAACTTATCCGGGAGGTCCGGCATGATTCACGTCAAAAACCTGGTTAAGACATTTGGAAATTTTACTGCCGTTGACGACGTCTCCTTCGACGTTGCCGCGGGCGAGATCTTTGCCTTTCTCGGTCCCAACGGCGCAGGCAAAACTACTACCATCAAAATGCTCACCACGCTGCTGCATCCCACCAGCGGCACCATCAGGCTCGACGGCCTGGATCCTCGCACCCACCAGAATGAAGTTCGCAAGCGCTTCGGCATTGTTTTTCAGGATCCCAGCCTCGACGGCGACTTGACCGCGTGGGAAAACATGGAGATCCACGGCGTTCTTTACCATGTGCCCCACAAATTGCGGCATCAGCGCGCAGAGGAACTGCTCAAGCTCTTCGAGCTTTGGGACCGCCGCGGCGATCAGGTAAAGAAATTCTCCGGCGGCATGAAGCGGCGGCTGGAGATTGCGCGCGGCTTTCTGCATACGCCAAAAATTCTTTTCCTTGACGAGCCCACGCTCGGACTCGATCCGCAAAGCCGCAATCAGTTGTGGAATCATGTGCGCCGCGTCAACGAGTCGGAAGGCGTGACCGTGTTCCTGACCACGCACTACATGGACGAAGCCGATCGCGTTGCTCATCGCATCGGCGTTATTGACCATGGAAAGCTGGTTGCGCAGGGCACGCCGAAGGAAATCAAAGAGCAGACCAGCACGGCGACGCTTGAAGAAGCATTCCTGGCGCTCACCGGTTCAACCATTCGCGACGAGAGCGCCGGCTCAGCAGACGCGATGCGCCAGTTCGCCAAAATGTGGAGTGGAGGCAAACGATGAGTGCGATTTATATTCTCTGGTTGCGCGAACTCAAGCGCTACACGCGTTCCCGCTCGCAAATGGTCGCGTCACTTGGCCAGCCGCTGCTTTACCTGCTCGCCCTGGGGTTCGGCTTGGGCCCGGTGTTCCAGCGTGCCGGTTACGGGAGCTACATTCAACTGCTCGCACCCGGTGTGATCGGAATGAGCGTACTTTTCTCCTCCATCTTCTCGGGCCTGGGCCTGCTTTGGGATCGCCAGTTCGGCTTCCTGAAGGAAACACTCGTGGCTCCGGTTCCGCGATTGCAGATCATGATTGGCCGCACTCTGGGCGGCGCTACTGTTGCCGTCATTCAGGGCATGCTGGTGTTCATCATCAGCTGCATCGCGGGCTTTCGTCCTGCCAACTGGCTGCTGGTTCCCGTCGCTGTTGCGTTTATGATTGCGATCGCTGTGGTCTTTGCCGCGCTCGGCGTAGCTATCGGCTCAAGCATTCAAGACATGCAGGGATTTCAACTGATCATGAACTTCATGGTTATGCCTATCTTCTTCCTGTCCGGCGCTCTGTTCCCGCTAGCCGGCCACGGCATGATCCTCACTGTCATCACGCGGCTCGATCCGCTTTCATATGGGATCGACGGTATCCGCGCAGTGCTGCTGCAGTCATCGCAATTCCAGCCCGCATTCGCGGTATCGACCAGTGCAATCGTCTTGGCGGCGGTTGGCAGTACACTCCTTGTTATTGGCGCGTGGCGGTTCTCTAAAATTGAAATCTAGGGTTTGACATGGCAAGATCAAGAAGTCCGCTGGCGCACGACAAGGTCCTTCGGGCCGCGCTCGATCTTTTTGGCGAGCGCGGCATCGATGCCGCCAGCATGGATGCAATCGCTCAACACTCCGGAGTGAGCAAGGCCACCATCTACAATCACTGGCCCGACAAAGAAGCCCTGCTCATGGAAGTGATGATCATGATTCACGGCCTGGACCGCGAACGCGAGGACATCGACACCGGCGACTTGCAACGCGACTTGACCACTGTGCTTACGCGCCGGCCTCCCGACCAATTCGACGAAGCCCGCGCGCGCATGACTCCATCGCTTATCGCGTACTCTGCCGTCCATCCGGAGTTCGGCAAGGCGTGGCGACACCGCGTAATGGACCCTCCTCGCGATGGAATCAGAAGCATTCTTCGCCGCGGCATTCAACGCCGTCTGCTGCCCGGGAATCTCGATCTCGATGCCTCCGTTGCATTGCTGCTGGGCCCGGTTCTTTACGACCACATATTTAATAAAGATGGCCGGGTCAAGCCGCCCGACATCGGACCCACGGCCGCAGCCGCATTCTGCCGCGCATTTCTCAATTCGGCGAAGGCGGCGCACAAGAAGAAATAGCGCTCGAATCGTCAGCTCTCAACTGTCCGAAAGCAAAATAATAGAGGCACCCTTTGAGGATGCCTCTGACTGGTTCACGGCTACTGAAAGTGTTTCTAGAAGCGGAACACGACGCCGACTTCACCACGCGGATTCCAGTACATGTGCGGAGAGTAGTTCAGCGCCGGCGTGTTGTTATTCAGCGAGAACGATGCGGCAATCCTGTCGCCGGATGCGCGAACTGCCCAACGCGAGTTCAGGTTGTAGAGCAATCCGCCGCCAAAGCCACCTGCAAACGAGAGGTTTGGTGTTTTGCCTTCGCCGCCGGTGTGCTCCACGCCGAACAGGCCGTGCACAAATCCATCGAAGTTTCCGTAAAGGTTGGCACGGATCTCAGGACCCACCAGGACGTCGTATACCAGGGGGTTTCCCGGGTTTCCTGTGCCGGTTGCGGGCTTGTAATAGTCGCCCTGCACGGTGATACCAAAGTGACGGCCGAAATCACGCGTAGCACCGGCGACACCGCCAATCAAACCATAGCGGGACTGATTGACCTGGTTAAGGCTTGTGTAGCCAGCCAGCGCAAACACCTGGTACTTGTAGTTGGGCGTTCCAGGTTGGGTTTTGGGACGTTCGGGTGCAAGCTGGCCCATGGCCGCCATCGGCACGATCGCTACCAAAAGCGCGGCCAGAATGAATGACAAAGTCTTGCTCTTCAACGTGAAACACTCCTCAACTGCGCTGTTCAAATGCTGCCGCTCAGGGATTCAACCCCAAGGCCGGCTCTAAGGCTCAAAAAACGGTACCTTCATAGACTATCCTTTACCCCCTGCTTCCACGAAGTCCCGCGGGCAAACTTCAGGCCCTTTCTTGGGACGTTGATTGATGGCCTTAGGGAAGCAATTCAAGGGTCAAAAGCCGGCCCCGATCACAGACATGTTCCGCTCACCGTTTCGTGGTTAAAAGGGCGTCACGATCGATTACGTCTCCATCCTCGATCAAGGTGGAGATCCTGCGCGCGTTCCAGATACTCACAGTGGGGTCGCCATCCAGGATCAGGACGTCTGCGCGACGGCCCGGAGCGATCAACCCCAGCTCATTCCAACCGAATTGCAGTGCGTAATTGTTGGTGGCTGACGCCAGCGCCTCACGCGACGAGAGCCCCAGCCGGACCAGCAACTCGAGCTCCGTGTGCAGCGATATACCGGGCATGGATCCATCTACAGGCGCTCCCGATCCCGCAAGGTAATGCGGATAGGCGGAAAAAATTGTCGAGTTGATCATCCACATCCGCATCGCGTCCTGCGCTTCTTTCTTGCGCTGATTCTCTTCCATCCACCGCTGTCCTACTGCGGGCAGGTGGCGCGTCCATGCAGGCAGCGGATAATCCATTTCGCCGGTCTGCACGTTTGTCGGATTGAACAGGTTGGCTGGATTCAATAATGCCGCGGCCGGTTCCTTCCACAGGTTGCGATGCCCCGGTAGATTGACAAAGTAAATGCTCAACGTAGGCATGAGCGCCGCGTGATGCGACGCCAGGAATTTGGCATAAGCTGAGACGTGACGGTCCGTGGGCGGAATGCGCTGCGAATAGTCATATGCCGTATTGGCAGAAGGCCCTTCCGGGGCATCCACCAGGGGACGCTGCAGCTCATCCGGAACAAGACCAAGATCGTAGCGGTCCATGTGGATCAGAGCGTCTACGCCCTCTTCAACACCGACGCCGTACGGCGTGGATATGAACTCCCCATAAGTGATCATTTCAAGCTGGTGCGCTCGTGTAATGATCCATTGCGTATTGGCAGCGGTAATGTTGTGCCCGATGAAGATGACGCGCGTTCCCAGCCGCGCTGTATCATTCAACTGCTTCCCTGAGTCTTCAGGGCTCAATTCAATGGGCCGGACACCCTCGTGCAGCTTACTCATCCAGGCAGGCTGTTTCGCCAGCAGGCTCCAGTTGTCGGTTGTGCCTACTGAATCGATCGGCACAATGTTGGGGCGAGGATTCGCGCCAAGATCGACAAACCCGTGCTCACGATCGCTGCGCGCCACAATCGTGGTCACGCCCATGTAGAGATTTGCGCTGGCTTGTCCCTGCGAGTTCATGCCCGCATAACCGTCTACAAGGCCCGGGACGATGAACTTGCCGGTGCAGTCAATAATCCGCGCAACTTTGGGGATAACGATCGAAGCTGCGGGCCCAACTTCAGATATCTTGCCATCTCGAATGATGACGACAACGTTTTGAATATCGCGAGCAGAGTGCCCCCAGTCCGTTACGTCGATCAGCGTGCCGCCGGTGAGAACAAGCGGAACCGGACCCGCGGGATTGGCAGCTATTTGTTGTGCAGGCTTGGACCAGGCCGCTTCAGCGGCCAGCAACAGCACGATCGAAAGAGCAAAGACAAATTGCCATTGCGTACTGCAAACAGTCTGGAATGCGAGTTGGTCCGACACGCCAGCGTGGCCCGTCGGGCGCAGCAATCGCTCTAGAGCGATCCACGAAACCCGGAAACGTGGTCGCGCCGACGTGCAGCTCAATTGCGGCATAAGCGGAAGCATACACCAAGACCGCCGCGCAGGCTGTGCTGTGGGTTGTTGCGATCATCTGCTTGTGTAACAACGCAACACAAAAGGCGGCGCAGTAAGGATCCCTGAATTCGGCACGCGAACACTGCCAAATCCCAGTCTGAATCAAAATCTGTTTGCAATGAACCCCTCAATCGCAACTAGCTCGCAACCAGCGTAGGCCGGCGACGCCCCGCCAGCAATGGCAACGTCTGCTTTATCGCCGCATCCACGCTCAACCCGTGTTTCTGCCGCAGGTCGTCCACTTTGCCATGCTCAATAAACTGGTCGGGCCAGCCGATCCGCACCACCGGCACCGTGCAGCCCATTTCATCAAGAGCCTCGACGACAGCGGAACCGAAGCCGCCCATCTTGGCGTGATCTTCAAACGTGACAAAGACGGCAACGCTCTTGGCGTACTGCGCAAGCACGTCGCGATCAATCGGCTTGATGAAACGCGGATTGATGACCGCGGCCGAATAGCCCTCACTCTCGAGTCGGGCGCCCAGTTCGCGCGCCATTGAAACCAGCGGCCCCAGCCCCAGGATCGCCACATCCGAACCGTCCTGCAGCACTTCAGCCTTGCCCAGCGGAAGCACCTGCGGCTCCGTCTTGCAGGGAACCCCCGCGACCACTCCGCGCGGATAGCGGATGGCGCTTGGCCCCGGCAGTTGCAAGCCGGTCTTCATCATGTCGGCCAGTTCATCCTCATCTTTCGGCGACATCAGCACAATCTCCGGAATGGAGCGCAGGTAACCGATGTCGAACAAGCCGTGATGTGTTGGACCATCGTCGCCGGAAAGCCCAGCGCGATCCATGCAAAACAGAACCGGCAACTTCTGCAGGCACACGTCGTGAACAATCGGATCGAAAGCGCGCTGCAAAAACGTGGAATAAATTGCGCACACCGGCCTGAAGCCGCACGTCGCCATTCCCGCGGCAAACACCACCGCGTGTTCTTCCGCAATGCCTACGTCAAAATAGCGCGTCGGATGATGCGGCCTGAAGTGATCGAGACCAGTGCCGTTCGGCATTGCCGCGGTAATCGCCACGATGCGATCGTCTTTATCGGCCAGCTTTGAAAGCGTGTTGGCAAATACTTCGGAATAAGTTGGCAGGCCGGTAGGCTTTGTATCGCCAGTTTCGGGATCGTATGGCCCAAGTCCGTGAAACTTTTTCTGACCATCGAGCGCCGGCTGAAATCCGCGGCCCTTCTGAGTGAGCACATGCAAGAGCACCGGGTGGTCGACGGTTTTCAGAAATTTAAATGTTTCAATCAGCAACGGCAGATTGTGCCCATCGATCGGCCCGAAGTACTCCAGACCAAACTCTTCGAACATGCCTGAAGGCCACAACATGCCTTTGGCAGCTTCTTCAGCACGACGCACCACTTTCACCGCTGTCTTGCCGGCAAAGCGTTCGATTAGGCGCGTCGCCGATGCGTGCAAGTGTTGATAGTGCTCGTTGGTAACAATCCGATGAAAGTAACGCGCGATTGCGCCCACGTTGCGGTCGATTGACCACTCGTTGTCATTGAGCACCACGATGAAGCGCTTGGTCTGCTCAGCGATGTTATTGATTGCTTCAAAAGTAATGCCATTAGTAAACGCAGCGTCGCCGGCCACTGCAATTACATTCTCCGTGCCGCCGGCCAGGTCGCGCGCCACCGCCATACCCAGCGTTGCGGAGAGAGCCGTACCCGCATGACCTGCGCCAAAGCAGTCATGTTCGCTCTCGGTTCGCAGCATAAATCCGTTCAGGCCGCCCGGCTGGCGAATAGTGTCGAACTGATCGAACCGACCGGTGAGAATCTTGTGCACGTAAGCCTGGTGGCTCACGTCAAACATGATCTTGTCCTGGGGTGTGTCAAAAACCGTGTGCAGGGCCATGGTGAGTTCCACCACGCCCAGATTAGGTCCAAGGTGGCCGCCTGTCTTTGAAAGCGTCTGAATCAGGAATTCGCGAATCTCCTCCGCCAGCTGTCCCATCTGCGCATCGTTCAAGCGCTTTAAATCAGCGGGGGATTGGATACTCTCCAGCAATGTTCCCATTCAATTCCTTCCCTCTGGACAACGCCTGGCATCCGGGGAAACCGGCCCCTCAATGTCGAAAAAAGACCCGATTTTCCGGGGCTTCAAACGCTGTTTTGCCAAACAACAGTATATCGTGTGGCAGAATTCTGCCGCGCTCTCAATTAGACGCTCTAAAACACCCGAAAGAACCACATAGGCCAAAATCCGGTGAATCCGAAGGTCGGTTCATTCATCCAGAATTGATGGTTGCATTGCTGGTTACAGAGGGCGGGCGGTCAAGCTCAGCTTTGAGGCAAACGGGCGTAAAGTTATCAAGTGGGAGAGGCAATGACCTTTTCATCTGGTACGAAAGACTTTTTCCTGCGTCGAAACTTTGATATTCCTACTGCCCTATAGTCCTGGTTCTGATGAAGGAGATCGATATGGAAATGCCATTTCATCGTTTTATGAAACCCTCGGCGATGGCGAGACCGCGTTTTGAAACCTCGCGCACATTTCTGCCGGTCGCTGCCGGCCTGCTGCTCGCTCTCGGCTTGATGGCCGGCTGCAGAAGCCTGCAATCCACGCCCCAGCCGGAAGTTCGTACCGACCAACAGGTGTCGAGCGACATCCAGAACAGGATTCAGGGCGAATCGGCACTGGCAGGACAGAACATTCAGGTGAGCGTTACCAACGGTGTCGCCACGTTAAATGGAACCGTGAGCGACGAGGCTTCGCGCGCATTGGCAGCCAACCATAGCGGAACAGTCAGTGGCGTTAAGACGGTGGTTAACAATTTAACTGTTCAATCTGCAACGCAACGGCCGACGCCAATACCAGCGCCCACCCCGGCTCCTGCTGAATCGCGCAAGCCGGGAGCGCATCTCGACCGTCGCCCCGTCTTGGCCAAGGCAGCTCCCGCACCTTCGCAGCCTGAGCCGCAGCCGGTTCAGCAGCAGGTAAACAGTGCTCCGCCGCAGCAGCAGCAGGCCGTTGCGCCTCCTCCGCCTCCGGCGCCGC
Organism: Occallatibacter sp.; assembly: GCA_017883405.1. Lineage (GTDB taxonomy): Bacteria > Acidobacteriota > Terriglobia > Terriglobales > Acidobacteriaceae > Telmatobacter. The sequence continues at coordinate 9,270 of JADGNO010000016.1, forward strand.
CGAAGCCTGTAACCCAGCAGTACACGCTTGATTCGGGCACGGCCGTTCCCATCACCATCACAGAAGCGCTGGACAGCAAGACCGCGCAGCCAAACGATGTCTTTCATGCTGCGCTTGCCAGTGATCTGGTTTCGAACGGCGTAGTCGTCATCCCGCGCGGATCGCCCGTGTTGGGCCGCGTGGTGGAAGTTCACGAGGCAGCACACTTCAAAGGCGCAGCTCTGCTAACCGTTGAGCTGACGCAGGTGTCGACGCGCGGCCGCAAAATCACGCTGGTAACTGACACCTATAGCAAAGAAGGCGCAGCCCGCGGCAAGAACACAGCCATGAAGGCCGGCGGCGGCGCAGCACTTGGAGCCATCATCGGAGCCATCGCAGGAGGCGGCAAAGGCGCAGCTATCGGCGCGGCTGCGGGCGCTGGCGCGGGTACCGGTGTCAATGCCGTAACGCGCGGCGAACAAGCGCAGATCGAATCGGAGACGCGTCTGGATTTTCGTTTGCAGTCCCCCGTCACCGTGTCGATAACAACCGCTCCGGGAGCCGCAAATCAAGGCGCTCGCCAGCCCTACGAATCGAACTCAGATCCGTCGCTGCAGCAGCGATAGGCAACTTCGAAAACCAGACTCCGGCGGTTTCGTCAGGCATTGATCTTCATGCCGTCTTACTGCCGGATTCGTTTTTTTTAATTACCGCTGAGCAAGCGGGACGCGCACAATTATCGAATCGTCCACTCGCACGATGAGCCTTGAATATTTTTCCTTGCCGGCGTTGCTCATTGCTTCATACCGAGGGCTGAGCGGCTCCACATCCACACGCAGGCTCGCCTTTGGATCCTTTGGAACATCAAAGTTGACTCGCAGGTCCGGCTCGCCGTCGCCGTCTACATCTACCGTATCTGCCACATGCGATGGCAGCGCCCTCACCGGCGTCCAATCCATTTGTACAAACGGCTTTTCTCGCTGCAGCATG
>JADGNO010000089.1 GCA_017883405.1 Occallatibacter sp.
CCGAGATTCCGCTGATCGCAATAGATGTGCCGCATCCGAACTCGACCTATTTTGGTGTGGACAATTTTGACGCAGGACGCGAGATGGGCACCATTCTGGCTCGTTATGCGCAGCACCACTGGAATGGTGTAGTGGACCGCGTGATTGGCGTGGGATTTAGAGAAGCCGGCAGCTTTGTGCAGAGCCGCATTACCGGCGCATTCGAGGGTATCCGCGAATTGCTGCCCAATATTGGCGCATCCCAGTTCACCCAGGTAGAAGGCCGCGGTATGAGAGAAGCGAGCTACAAGGCTTTGCTTGATGTTCTGAAGGACCACCGGGGAGGCGAGCACATTCTGGTGGCTGCGGCAACGGATTCAAGCGCCCTGGGTGTTCTTGATGCAGCGCGCGAACTTGGATGCGAGTCGGATTTAGCGATTGCCGGACAGGATTGCATCCCTGAGGCGCTGGAAGAGATGCGGTCCGGCATGAGCGCTTTGGTGGGATCGGTTTCGCATGAGGTGGAAACCTACGGACCTCGCCTGATTCAACTGGGAATCGCGCTCCTGCGGGGTAACATTGTTCCGCCGTATAACTACGTGCAACACCGCGGAGTTACGCCGGAATTGCTGGCGGCGGAAGCAAGTTTTGCGGCGACCGGACGGCGGGTGCTGCCCGAACGTGATGTTGAAGCTGAAACAGCCTGAAAAGGCCATTTTCAATGGGAGCGGGCAGGAGCCTTGGTCGGAGCCGTTCAGTTCCCATAAACTGGATACTATGAACAAGACGGCCCTATCTTCCCCGGCGCTGGCTTTTCTTGAGGACCTCTGGGATTCAAGCATCGCCGACACACTCGACGAACCGGAATTGCTGCGCTATCGCTCCAATCTTCTTGGCTCGGATTTGCGGATCACCAACTTTGCTGGCGGCAATACCAGCTCAAAAGTTTCTGAAATTGACCCACTCACCGGCAAACCGGTGGAGGTGCTTTGGGTAAAAGGTTCGGGCGGCGATCTGGGCAGCATCAAGCGCGGCGGCTTTGCAACCCTGTACCAGGAGAAGTTGCTGGCGCTCGAAAAAGTTTACAAAGGCGTGGACACTGAAGACGCCATGGCGGACCTTTATCCGGTTTGCTCGTTCCGCGCGAACCCCGTAGCGGCTTCGATTGATACGCCGCTGCATGGCTTTCTTCCGTTCAAGCACGTGGACCATCTGCATCCCGACTGGGGAATTGCACTGGCCGCCTCTGCAAACGGCCAAGCCAAGATGGAAGAATTCAATCGCGAGTTCGATCACTCGCTGGTGTGGGTGCCGTGGCAAAGGCCGGGCTTTGAACTGGCTTTGATGATGAAGCGCGCCGTCGAGGCGAATCCCGTATGCAACGGCATTGTGCTGGGCGGCCACGGACTATTTACGTGGGGCGATACGCAGCGCGAGTGCTATCTGAACACCATCACGCTCATAGACCAGATTGGGCAATTTATTCATCGACACGGGCAGGCCAAAGGGAGGATACGCTTTGGTGGCGAGCTAGTGCCGGCACGCGCTGACCGCAGGGAACTGGCGGTTGCGATCGCGCCTTATCTGCGCGGTCGTCTTAGCGCGCAGCGACGCTGGATTGCGAGCTTTACCGATGCGCCGGATGTGCTGCAGTTTGTCAATTCGGCTTACGCAAAGGATCTGGCTTTTCTGGGTACGAGCTGCCCAGATCACTTTATCCGCACCAAAATCAGGCCGCTGTTTGTGCAGTGGGAAGCGGGCGACGATATCGACGAACTGCGGAAGCAGATTGCCGTGGCGCTTGCGCAGTACCGCAAGGAATACCGGGCTTACTACAAAACATTTGCCACTCCCGAATCGCCGGCGATCCGCGACTCAAGCCCGACGGTAGTTCTGATTCCCGGGCTGGGCATGTTCAGCTTTGGCAAGAACAAAACGGAAGCGCGCATTGTGGGTGAGTTCTATACGAACGCGATTCACGTGATGGAAGGCGCAAGTCTGCTCTCTGAGGGAGAGGTAAGTGGGCCAGTGCCGCAGTGCGGTGAAGGCATGGATCCGGCGAGCTTCAAGGTATTTACCAACTACGTAGCGCTGCCGGCGATTGAAGCTTTCAAAATTGAGTATTGGGCGCTGGAGGAGGCCAAGCTTCGCCGTCAACCGCCGGAGAAGGAATTCAGCCGGCGCGTTGCTTTTGTTGTAGGCGGAGCAAGCGGCATCGGCCGTGAGGTCGCGCATCTGCTGGCCCAACGCGGCGCACACGTAGTGGTCGCTGATCGGGACCATGTGGGCGCGGCCAAGGTCGCAGCCGATTTAAAATCTGTGGCTCCAGCGGAAGCGCTGACTAGCGCAGCGGTTGATGTCACCAGCCGCGAATCGATTGCCGATGCGCTGAAGGTCGCAGTAGGCGCGTTTGGCGGCGTGGACATCCTGGTGAATACGGCCGCTCTGTTTCCCTCGTCGCCTGATCCAGTGCTCCCTGACCGCTTTTGGGCGGCCACGCTGGAATTGAATGTTACCTCAAACTATGTGCTGGCAACTGAAGCTGCAAAGATTTTCAACGAGCAGGGCCTTCACGGCACCATCGTGTTTACGAGTTCGGCAAACGCCGTAGTAGCGAAGAAGGGAAGCGAAGCCTACGACATCAGTAAGGCGGCGCTTTCGCACCTGATTCGCGAACTGGCCGTGTCACTCGCGCCCGACGTGCGTGTAAACGGCATCAGCCCTGCCACCGTGGTAAAAGGTTCCACGATGTTTCCCCGTGATCGCATTATCGCTTCGCTCACCAAGTACAAGATTCCGTTTCAGGAGTCGTTCAGCGATGATGAGTTGCGCGGGCGTTTGGCGTCGTTCTATGCCGAGCGTACGCTTACGCACAAGACGATTGATCCGATTGACTGCGCAGAAGCGATACTGTTTTTGGCCAGCCCCAGGTCGCGTTGCACCACGGGCCATCTGATTCCCGTGGACGGAGGTCTTGCTGACGCGTTTCTACGATGAAACGCATTAACCGGGATCGGGAGAATTCACTGCGGTCATGCAAGAACCTGCGCGTGTTGCCATTGATCTTGGAGCTGAAAGCTGTCGTGTCTCCCTGCTTCGCTGGGAAGGCAGTCAACCCAAAATAGAAGTCGTCCACCGCATTCCTAACGGACCTGTTCATCGCGGTGATTCACTGCATTGGGCGCTCGACACGATTTTTGCCGGGCTCGAAGAAGGTTTACGCAAGGCGGCGCAAGCCGCTCCGGAAGGCATCGCTACAATTGGCGTTGATAGTTGGGGAGTAGATTACGTCCGTGTCGGCCCGGATGGCCGCGCACTCCACGAGCCATTCTGTTATCGCGATGAGCGCACCGTGGCCAGCAAAGAGGTTGCGGACAAGATCATTCCACCCTTCGAGTTATATCGGCGCACCGGTGCCCTTCCCACGCGGATCAACACCATGTATCAATTGTTGGCCGATCCCGCGGCCGGCATCGATCCCGGTGTGCGCTGGGTGATGATGCCGGAATTTGTGCTGACCTGGCTTGGTGCGCAGCGCGTTTCAGAGTATACGCACGCCACGCATACAGGCTTGGTGGATTTGAAGACCGGCGACTGGTCACGCGACCTGTTCAGCGAACTGGGCCTCTCTATCGAAGCAGCGCCGCCGATTGTTCGCACCGGCACGTTTGTTGGAAAAGTGCAGGGGCCGCTCGCTGCATTGGGTGCGTTCAGGAAGACACAACTTGTTGTTCCTGCTTGCCATGACACGGCGTCGGCAATCGCGGGCATCCCGAAGGATATGAGTTCATCTGCTTACATCAGTTCTGGAACGTGGTCTCTCGTTGGTGCATTGACGGCTGTGTCGGTAACCACACAAGCCGCGTTCGATGCGGGATACACAAATCTGGGTGCAGCTACCGGCGACCTTATGTTTCACAACCTTGTGAACAGCATGTGGGTTTTGAAGCAGTGCATGGATGGCTGGGCTGCGCAGGGCAGGCAGTGGAAGATAGAAGACATTGTGAAGGCAGCCGGCGAATGCGGCGCGCCAGTCGGCCTGTTGAACATGGATGCCGAGTCGTTGTTGCTCGATACCGAGATGCCTCGACGCATCAACCAAGAGTTGTCGCGGCAGGGGCAGAATGAGATTGCCGATGTGCCGTGCAATGAGCCGATGTTTGCAAGGCTGATTTTTGAGAGTCTTGCCGCGCGCTATGCACAGGCCCTGGCAAGCCTGGAGACAATGCTTGGCCGCAAGCTCACGTCGATCCACATGTTGGGCGGAGCAAACCGGAACAAGCTGCTGGTGCGGCTAACGGAACAGCGAACTGGGCTGCCCGTTGAGATCGGCGAAACGGAAAGTACGACAATTGGCAATTTCGCCGTTCAACTGGCCGCGAGCGACGCCGATGGAGAGCTCATTCGGCCCGAAAGCATCCACGAATGGGCGCATCGACTTTGTCAGCGCGTTTAATTTTCTAAAGGAACGCGAGAATCGCGGGACTTCCTATAGACGTGTACTTACCCGTGAACTTCAACATTCCTGTGGCGCGATTCACGGCATAAGACGTGATGCAGTCACTGCGCTGATCGCATACGTAGATGAAATTGCCGCTGGGATCAAAGCAGAAATAGCGCGGATAATCGCCCATGGTGGAGACTTCGCCGATACGGGTGAGGCGGCCATCGCTTGCGATCGAGCAGACGGCGATGGTGTCGTGCAGGCGATTCGCACTATATAGAAATTTCCCATCGGGCGAGATTGCGATTTCCGAAGCAAAGTTGCTGCCTGCGAACTCGGGCGGAAGCGCGGAGATGGTCTGCTGTGATGCGAGAGCTCCAGTCTTCGGATCATAGTGAAAGAAGACGATCGCGGATGCTTCCTCTTCAAGATGATAAAACCAGTGTCCATTTGGATGGAAAACAAAATGACGTGGACCGTCGCCCGTAGGAACAGAGACGAACGGTGTCGCTGCGGGAGAGAGCTTGCCGCTGACCGCGTCGAATTTGTAAACGTAAATGCGGTCCTGGGCGAGATCGGTGGCGAGAACGAACTTGCCGCTTGGGTCGGGCAGGATCATATGCGCGTGCGGCGCTTCATGGCCGCTGATTGAAAAGTTGCCGCGCGGTCCGTTCGTAGGGCGCCTGGAGCCGATCTCATCGGTATCGCGATGTACATCGACAGCTTTGCCAAGCGAGCCGTTTTCGTGGATGGGAAGCACGGCGATGGTTCCGCCCGCATAGTTAGCAACAAAAACGAACTTGCCTTGAGCATCGACGCTCATGTGCGCGGGGCCGGCACCCTCGGAACTAACTGAATTCAGTTCCTTCAGATCGCCGCTTCCTGCGTCGATTGCGAACGCAGTAACCGAGCTGCGGGCGGAGTCTGGCCCGGTCATCTCGTTGGCGGCGTAGAGATATTTCCTGGAAGGGTGAAGCGAGATCCATGCTGGGTTTGGAGTCTTTGCCACCACACGCCCGTGCAATAGCTCGCCTGTGGTTGGGTTAGCTTCGAAGAGATAGATGCCTTCGCCGTGTGCACTGCCATCGGCAGCAGTAGTGTAGGTTCCTGCGTAGACCAGCGACTTGTCGCTCTTGGCGTTTTGCGCTGCGCTGGTGGTTATGCCGATTGCGGAAGTCGCGAATGCAAATGCCGATGCTGAATTGAGAAAGCTGCGGCGTGAAAGTGTTGCGGAGAAGCATTGATCGGGCATGAGATTCATCCTCCTTGTATCAGGCGAAATGCCAGGCCAGTGACGCAAAAGCCAGAGCAGTGACAGAAATGATGGTCTCGCAAACCGACCAGGTCTTCATGGTCTGCACGACGGTCATGTTGAAGTATTCCTTGATCAGCCAAAAGCCGGCATCGTTAACATTCGAAAAGATGAGCGAGCCCGCTCCCGTCGCGATAGCAAGCAGTTCCGGATGGACGCCGCTTGAGTGCAGTGCGATGGGCGCAACAATACTTGCCGCAGTGGCCATGGCAACAGTTGCCGATCCGGTCGCCAGGCGCAAAGCAGCAGCAAGTGACCAGGCCAGCAGCAGAAGCGGAACATGGCTTTTGAGCGCGACTGCAATGATGGCAGTGGAAACGCCGCTATCCTGCAGAATGCGCCCGAAGCCTCCGCCAGCGCCAACCAGCAGCGTGATGGCTGCGGTGGGGCCAAGGCACTCAGTGCTGAAGCGCAGAACCGTGTCGCGCGAAAATCCTCGCATGACGCCAAGCGTAATAAAGCTGAGCAAAACGCCGATGAGCAAGGCCAGGTCGTCGTTGCCGACCAGGCGCAGAATGCTGTTGGCAGAAGTGCCGGGTGCGGTGAACGCATCCGCCCAACTGCCGGCCAGCATCAGCAGTACAGGAAACAGAATGGTGAACACGCTGATCCAGAATCCCGGCAGGCCGTGGCTCGGATCGCGCGTAGTCAACTGGTCGGCGATTGGATTCTCATTGCTGAGGACCACGTGGGGAGCAATGAGCCTCGCATATAACGGGCCCGCAATAACGGCAGTCGGCAACCCAATCAAAAACCCATAGAAAATGGTGCGGCCTACGTCCGCGTGATACGTGGCGACGGCAAGCATTGCGGCGGGATGCGGAGGCACAAGGCCATGCACGACAGAGAGGCCTGCGACCATCGGGAGTCCTGCCATAATAAGCGACGTATTTGTACGGCGGGCAACTGTGAACAGGACCGGAACGAGCAATACGAAAGCAACTTCAAAAAATGCGGGCAGGCCGACAATGAGGGCGATAACGACCATCGCCCAGGGTACGTTTTTCTCGCCGAACACGCGAACGAGTGTGTGCGCGATTTGATCGGCGGCACCCGATTCGGCCATCATCTTGCCGAGCATGGTGCCTAGCGCAAGGATGATGGCGATGTGCCCGAGAGTTCCGCCGACTCCTGATTCAAACGAATGTACGATAGCGGGCAGCGGCATCCCGGCAACGATGGCAAGCCCCAGCGCTGTCACGAGCAGCGTGATGACCGGGTTGAGCTTGACGATGGCGATGAGAACGATGAGGCTGACGACCGACACAAACGCCGCGACGAGTAGGAACATGCTGTGCGAGTCGATCATGTAGGTCTACTCCGGCGGGGATGCGTGACTGAATCCATTCGGTCTTGGCAGGTGGCAGACAACATCCCGCGCCGGCCTCGTGGCTCCTTGAGAAGTATATGAGAGCACGCCTTTGACCTGCACGCCGGCTACGCGTAGACAGCGACCTTGCCCACCGCATCGTCCACGCATTTAATCACGTCGTCCGAAAGCCTGACTCCGATCGCTCGAATGTTGTCGGCGATCTGCTCGGGCCGTGAGGCTCCGATGATTGCGGATGAGACCTCAGGGCGGCGCAGGACCCATGCCAATGCGAGTTGCGGCATCGTCAGGCCATGGTCGGCTGCGATGGGCTTTAACTTTGCTACGGCTTCGAGCAAATAGTCGGAGCGGTAATGACGACCTGCGGACTCCATGAATTTGTTCATGTCATCACTTGCGGCGCGTGTTCCGGGCGGGGGCGGCTGGCCCGGCGCGTATTTGCCGGTCAGCACGCCGTGAGCCAGCGGAGAAAATGCAAGGTTACCAATGCCATGGCGGGCGCATGTCGCGAATACATTAGCCTCCGGCTTGCGCCACAGCATTGAATACTGCGGTTGGCTTGAACAGAAAGCGGTCAGGGCGTTCGCCCGGCAGATCGCTGCCGCCAAGTCGATTTGCTCGTAGGTCCACTCGCTGAATCCGATGGCACGTACTTTGCCCGATTTAACCGCGCGATCGAGGGCAGCAAGTGTTTCATCGAGCGGTGTGTCCTTATCGAAACGGTGGCATTGATAGAGGTCGATGAAATCGACACCCAGGCGCTGGAGCGAACGGTCGAGCTGCTTCTGAATTTGCCTGGCTGAAAGTCCGTGATCAGGTTCGTCGCCTACAGGGAAGTAGAGCTTGGTGGCGATCAAATAGCGATCGCGCGGATAGGCGCGCAGTGCTTCGCCTAGAATCTGCTCGGCGGTTCCCGCGCCGTATTGGTTGGCTGTGTCGAAAAGAGTGATGCCGTGATCGAGTGCGGCGTGGATACAGCGGATTGCCTGGTCCTGAGCGATTCCGCCAGCGACTGTGAGCCATGTGCCGAAGCTCAACTCTGAGACTTCAAGCGGTCCATTGCCGAGGCGGCGAAACTGCATGGATTCCTTTCAGCGATTTGCTAGTTGAAAAAGCAACCCGACTACCCAACCACCTGAACCGTACCCTTGCCGACAATATCTTCGATGCGCGCGACCCATGTGCGATCCGCGGCCACGTTCATCCCGTCCGGCTCGAGGACGACGGAGTACTCACCTTTTTTATCGAGACAGAGCATTACCTTGCTGGGGCCCGGCGCTGCGTCGGCGGCCGATTTAAGTACAGCCAGCATTTCCTCAGTCGCGCGATCGAGATTGATACGGATACGCACGCCGGCGGGCATTTTTACCTGCACGTCGTCGAGGGCCTGCACCATATTGATTGAAACTTTTGGCGCGGCGTCTTCGTCGCCCATCAGCACGCCGCGAATAAGCACCGGCGCTTGAATCTTGAGTTGCTCCTTCAATTTCTCATACTCTCGCGAGAAACAGATGACCTCCATTTTGCCGCTTGCGTCTTCAATCGTCCCTTGCGCGTAGGTCTTCTGATCGCGCCTGCTCTGGCGCGGGGTCATTCCTGCTAAGTTTCCAGCGACTAGGAGTTCGTCGGCGGGGTCTGCCTGTTGGCCCCAGCGGCGCTCGGGGGGCTTGCGTTCGAGCGCTTCAGCAATGGAGATAACGCCGGTAAGATTACGCAACTTGTCGGCGTACTTGTCGAGAGGATGGCCTGAAACATAGTAGCCGAGCACTTCTTTTTCATTCGCCAGACGAACGCTCTCTTCCCAGTCGGGAACGTCGGGTAAGTCGTCGCCGTCGCGGCCTGCAGCAGGTGACTCATTGAACAGTCCGAACAGGCCCACCTGGCCCTGCGCCGCGTCTTTCTGCGTTTTCTGTGCGCGCTCAATGGCCTTGTCAACGGCGGCCATCATCGGGCCGCGCTTGCCGAGCGAGTCCAGCGCGCCGGACTTGATGAGCGATTCGATGACGCGCTTGTTCATCACGCGCAGATCAACTTTTTCGCAAAACTCCCAAAGGCTCTTGAAGCGGCCACCGACCTCTGCCCGCGCCTTGATGATGGAATCGATAGCGTTGCCGCCGACGTTCTTCACGGCAGCGAGGCCGAAGCGGATATTTTTCCCATGCGGCGTAAATTGCGCGCCGGATATCTGCACGTCGGGCGGTTCCACCTTGATGCCCAGCTCGCGGCACTCGCCAATGTACTTGACCACGCTCTCAGGTTTTGAAGTTTCAGAGGTGAGCAGCGCGGCCATGAACTCGACCGGATAATGCGTCTTGAGATAGGCGCTCTGGTAAGCGAGCAGCGCGTAGGCGGCTGAGTGTGACTTGTTAAAGCCGTATCCGGCGAACTTCTCCATCTGGTCAAACAGTTCGCCGGCAACATCCTTGGGGTGGCCGAGAGCCGCAGCGCCGCTCATAAATCGATCACGCTGCTTCGCCATTTCCTCCGGCTTCTTTTTACCCATGGCGCGACGCAGCAGATCGGCTTCGCCCAGCGAGTAGCTGGCGACGACGTTGGAAATCTGCATGACCTGTTCCTGATAGACGATGACGCCGAGCGTCTCTTTGAGAATGCCTTCAATCTCAGGGAGCATGTACTCGACTTTTCTGCGGCCGAGTTTGCGCTCAATAAAGTCGTCAATCATGCCGCCCTGGATGGGGCCGGGGCGATAAAGCGCGTTCAACGCGGTCAGGTCTTCAACAGTGTCCGGCTTGTAACGTCGCAGCACGTCGCGCATGCCGCCCGATTCAAACTGGAAAACGCCGGAGGTTAGAGCCGCATGGAAAACTCTACGGAAGGTTTCTTCGTCGGCGGGCGGAATGGTTTCAAGATCCAGCTTTTCGCTGCGAGTCCGCACAATGAGCTTAAGGCAATCGTCGATCACCGTGAGCGTCGTCAGGCCGAGGAAGTCCATTTTGAGAAGGCCCATTTTGTCGATGGCCTTCATGTCGTAAGCGGTCACGATTTCGTCGTTTTTGGTCTTGGCAATGGGGACGAGATCGATGAGCGGTGTAGGCGCAATCACCACCGCTGAAGCGTGCACGCCGGAGCCGCGTACCAGTCCCTCAAGCTTTTTTGCGGTGTCAATGAGCTCGCGGATAGTCGCGTCAGTGTCGTAGGCCTTGCGCAGGTCGGGAACTTCTTCGAGAGCTTTGTCGATCGTCATGCCAACGGTTGCGGGCACCAGCTTGGCAATGCGGTCCACATCGCCGTAAGGCATGTCGAGAGCGCGGCCGCAATCCTTGATGGACGCCTTGGCCGCCATGGTGTTGAACGTGATGATCTGCGCCACCTGGTCGCGCCCGTATTTGCGGGTGACGTAGTCGATCACCTCGCCGCGCCGATTCATGCAGAAGTCCACGTCGATATCGGGCATGGACACGCGCTCAGGATTGAGAAAACGCTCGAACAGCAGCGCGTTTTGCAACGGATCGACGTTGGTGATCTCCATGCAGTAGGCCACCAGCGATCCGGCGCCCGAGCCACGGCCGGGGCCAACAGGGATGCCGTGATCGCGTGCGTATTTGATGAAGTCCCAGACGATAAGAAAATAGCCTGAGTACTTCATCTGCTTGATGATGCCGATTTCGAAGCTGAGCCTGGCCTCGTATTTGTCGAGTGAGTTGCGCAGAACGCCGCGCAGTTCAAGCTGGCGGACTTGTGTTTCCAGGCGCTTTCTCAGGCCCTCGCGGCACACTTGCTCGAAATAGCTGTCGATGGTGTGGCCATCAGGGACGCCAAATTCGGGGAATGGATTTTCGACCTTGCTGAGCTTCAGGTTGCAACGCTCGGCAATCTCCATGGTCCGCTGCACCACGGCGGGATTTTCTGGGAAGATGCGGCCCATTTCTTCGGCGCTCTTTACAAAAAACTGGTCGCTATCGAAACGAAAGCGCTCCGTGTCATGCACCTTTGCTCCGGTTTGCACGCAGAGCATCACATCGTGCGCGTGCGAGTCCTCACCGCAAAGGTAGTGCGAGTCATTGGTGAGTACCATAGGGATATCGAGTTCGCGCTCCAGCCGGAACAGCGCTTCCTGAATCTTCTTTTCCTGCTCCAGTCCCTGGTCCTGAATTTCGAGGAAGAAATTACCGCGGCCGAATATGTCCTGATACTGCGCGGCCGTTGCCTTGGCCTTTTCGTATTCGTTGGCCACCAGGTGCTCGCAGAGTTCGCCGCTCAGGCAGCCTGAAAAGCCAATGAGCCCTTTGGAGTGTTCGGCCAGAAACTTTTTGCTGACGCGGGGTTTGCGATAGAAACCGTAAAGCGAAGCCTCAGAGGTGATGCGGATGAGGTTGCGGTAGCCTTCTTCGTTCTGTGCCAACACCAGCAGGTGGTTATTGTCGTCGCCCTCGCCGGGCGCGCGGTGGTCTTCGTTTTTTGAGATGTACAGTTCGCAGCCAAGGATCGGCTTGACGCCATTTTCTTTGGCGGCATCAAAAAAATGCACTGCTCCATAGATATTGCCGTGGTCGGTCATGGCGACGGATTTCTGCCCGAGAGCCGAGACGCGGTCGACTAGCTTCTGGATGTCGCATGCTCCGTCGAGCAGGGAATACTCGGTATGTAGATGCAGGTGGGTAAATTCGGACATGGCTGAGATGATTTTATGCGCTCGGCAGATACCGAAGATGGAAGTGAAAACGTGCGAATCTCGGTCAACTGAGGAAAAGGAGGACTAGACTGGGTGCAAGCTTCGCTTCGTGGAGGAGAATGGCCATGTTTGAAATTGGTCAGGCAGTACTTGTGATCACCGATAAGGGAGTTGCATATAACGGCTTTGTGCTAGCCAGGGCTACGGGCGACAACGGCGGACCGCCGGCCTACCAGATCACTCCTCACGGCGCCAGTCAACAGAGTAGCCAATGGCACCGCTCAGCCGACGTGTTTCTGCCGGAAGAAGCCCCGCTTGAAGATCCAAGCTCCATTGCGAACTTCCTGAAGAAGTAGGCCCTCCGCTGCGCGCCGGGGTGGGCTATTGCCGAGGTCTGTTCCCGGGCGAGAGCGGGGTGGGTTCTATTCCGCCGCTGGAAGCGACTGATTGGTATACTTAAGGATGTGACCACATCTGTCGTTGAATCCATCCCAAACGGTAACGCCGCCGGGACTTCCCCCAGCCAGAAGAGGGTGTTGTTGCTGAAGCCGAGAGGCTTTTGTGCCGGAGTGGTGCGCGCGATCGACATCGTAAAGATCGCACTTGATACCTTTGGCGCACCCATCTACGTGCGCCGCGAAATTGTGCATAACCGCTATGTTGTGAACGAATTAGCGGAAAAGGGCGCGATCTTTGTCCATGAAATTGACGACGTTCCCGATGGGCAACGCGTGATTTACTCGGCCCATGGCGTTTCGCCTGCTGTTCGCGAGATGAGCAAAGGCCGGGGACTGAAGGTGATCGACGCTACCTGCCCGCTGGTGACCAAGGTCCACATTGAGGCTGTAAAGTTCGCCAAGCAAGGCTATTCGCTGGTGCTTATCGGGCATCGCGACCACGACGAGATTGAAGGCACACTGGGCGAGGCGCCTGAAGTGACCCAAGTGGTTTCAAACGTGGCTGAAGTGGCGGAACTTCAGGTTCCTGACCCGAACCGAGTTGCATATCTGACGCAAACCACGCTTTCGCTCGATGAGGCACGCGACATTATTCACGCGCTCAAAGAAAAATTTCCTAACATTGTGGGGCCGCACTCACAGGACATCTGCTACGCAACCGAAAATCGACAGGTTGCGGTGCGCAATGTGGCTCACGATGCGGGTCTTGTGCTGGTAGTGGGGTCGACCAACAGTTCCAACTCCAATCGCCTGGTTGAAGTTTCGCGCAATCTGGGGACTAATGGCCATTTGATTGACAACTCGCAGGCTATAAACCCGGAGTGGCTTGAGGGAGTCAAAACAGTAGCCGTTACAGCGGGCGCTTCGGCTCCCGAAGTGCTGGTGGAAGATGTCGTTAATTATTTGCGTCGCAATGGATTTACGAGCGTCGAAGAAATAGAAGTAATGCCGGAAAATGTGCGTTTTGGATTGCCACCTGAGATTGTGCAGGCAATTGGGACCGCCGGCGGCGAAAGCATCCCTGTCTAAGCGATGATGTTCTGGGGAATTAGAAGCACAGTGCGTTTGACGGCACGGTGGGTGCGCTAGAAGATATTTTAGTTTTTTGAGGGAGCACTGAGGCGTTTTGAAGCGTATGAGTCTAGAGGAAGTTAAGACGCAAACTGGGGCGCCCAGATTTGGCCGTATCGACGCGGATCTGGCGGATGTTGATTCTGCTACAGTCCGTGCGCGGGACTTTCTATTCTCATTGCAGCATCCTGACGGCTACTGGTCAGGTGAACTCGAAGCGGATTCGATGCTCGAGGCCGATTATATTTTTTTGCACACACTGCTCGAGAGCGGCGATCCGGGCAGGCTGAAACGCGCATTCACCGAGATGATGCGCTACCAAAACGAGGACGGAAGCTGGAGTCTTTATCCGGGCGGTCCCGGTAATGTTTCTCTTTCGGTCAAGTGCTACTCTGCCGGAAAGATCATGGGGCTTACCGCGGGCGATCCGCGCCTGGTTAAGTGCCGTGAATGGGTTCTAGCCAACGGCGGCGTGGTTGCGTGCAATACCTTCACCAAGATGTATTTGTGCGCGCTGGGCCAGTATGACTACGATGCTGTACCGGCCATTCCTCCGGAGATTGTTTTATTTCCGAACTGGTTCTACTTCAACATCTACGAAATTTCTTCGTGGTCGCGCTCGATTCTTGTGCCGCTGGCAATTATTTACGCCAAGAAGCCGTACAAGAAGCTTCCACCGGATCAGGGAATCGACGAACTTTTTGTAGGCGGCCGCGCAAACGCTGTATTGCGGCTGCGCCGTGATCGCAAGCGGCTCTTTTCGTGGCGAAACTTTTTCATCGCGCTCGACAGGTTGGCGCACTGGGCTGAGGCAGTACATCTACGGCCAGTGCGGAAAATTGCGATGCGCAAAGCAGAGAAGTGGCTGCTGGAGCGGCTCGAACTGACCGATGGTCTGGGCGCAATTTATCCGGCCATGCTGAATGCGATCATTGCGCTGCGGTGCCTTGGCTACTCCGAAGATGATCCGCAGGTGATTCGTGCGCGCGATGAGTTTGAAAAGCTCGGTATTGAAGAGCCGGCGAGTGAAGTGATGCCGGAGCCAACCTTCCGCATGCAGCCTTGCATGTCGCCGGTATGGGATACGGCGCAGGCTATCTACGCGCTGGGTGAAGCGGGTGCATCGCGTACCGATCCGCGCATGATCAAGGCGGCAGATTGGCTGCTGTCGAAGGAAGTGCGTCACAAAGGCGACTGGGCGGTGAAGGTTCCCAACACCGAACCGGGCGGCTGGTACTTTGAATTCAACAACGAATTTTATCCCGATACGGACGACACCGCGCAGGTTCTGATGGCGCTGAACAAGGTGGACAATCCCCGCGAGCGCTATCAACACCAGGTGTGCCAGCGCGCAATCGACTGGGAGTTCGCCATGCAGTGCCGCAACGGTGGCTGGGGCAGCTTCGACAAAGACAACACGAAGATGATTTTCCAGTACATTCCGTTTGCAGATCACAACGCCATGCTTGATCCGCCCACGGTGGATATAACCGGGCGCATGCTTGAGATGCTGGCCGCGTACGGCTATACGCGCGACGACAAGCGGGTTGAAAAGGCAATCAAATTTATTTTTCAGGAACAGGAACCCGACGGAAGCTGGTTTGGCCGATGGGGTGTGAATTATCTCTATGGCACGTTCTTGGTATTGCGCGGGCTTGAGGCCATTGGCATCGATCATCTGGAGCCGCAGATTCAGCAAGCGGCCGAGTGGATCCGCATGGTGCAGAATTCCGATGGTGGCTGGGGCGAGTCTTGCGGAACCTACGACGACCCGAACACACGTGGGATCGGCGTGAGTACGCCCTCGCAAACTGCGTGGGCCATGCTTGGATTGCTGGCCGCCGGCGATGACCGTTCGGACTCAATCGCCAAAGGCGTGCGCTGGCTGCTTGATCGCCAACGGCCCGATGGCAGTTGGGATGAGTCGATGGGTGAAGGCGCGACGCGTCAGAGCATTATCACCGGGACGGGCTTCCCCAAGGTGTTTTACCTGGCCTACACGATGTATCGACAGTACTTTCCGCTGATGGCGCTCACTGGCTATCGACGGGCAATGGAGCGCGCCGCTAACGGCGTTGGAGGTTAACCCCAGGATGGCAATTCCTATTTCTCAGATGTGGACGGTGTCGACTTACGTGCTGAAGAAGCAACTCTCAGGCGTCAAGCGATACCCGCTTGTGCTGATGCTTGAGCCGCTCTTTCGCTGCAACCTTGCGTGCGCCGGCTGCGGCAAAGTACAGTACCCTCCGCATATTCTGAAGAAGCAGTTAACCCCCGAAGAATGCTTCAAGGCCGTGGATGAGTGCGGTGCGCCGATGGTATCAATCCCCGGCGGCGAACCATTGCTCCATCCGCAGATTGTTGAGATCGTCAACGGGCTCATTGCGCGCAAAAAGTACATTTATCTCTGCACCAATGCGCTGGAGCTCAAGCGCAGGCTGCCGGAGTTTACGCCGTCGAAGTACCTCACCTTCTCAGTGCACCTTGATGGCGAGCGCGATCACCACGACTACTCCGTTTGCCGCGAAGGTGGATGGGACATCGCTGTCGAAGGCATCAAGGAAGCGGTGAAGCGTGGCTTCCGCGTGACGACTAACGCCACCTTCTTTGACGGCACCGATCCGAACAGCGTCCGCCGCTTCTTTGACGAAGTAATGGGGATGGGCGTTGAAGGCATCGTGCTTTCGCCGGGATATAGCTACGAGAAGGCCCCCGACCAGACCCACTTCATGGGCCGCGCCCGCGTGCGCAAGTTGTTCCGTGCAATCCTGTCGAACCGGAAGCCTACCTGGAAATTCAATATGTCGCCGCTGTTTCTTGAGTTCCTGATGGGCGACCGTAACTACGATTGCATTCCGTGGGGTATGCCGGCTTACAACATTTTTGGCTGGCAAAAGCCCTGCTACCTGCTGCAGGACGGCTACACGGAAACCTACAAGGAACTGCTCGAAACTACAAACTGGGATGAATACGGCGTTCCCAGCGGAAACCCCAAATGCGCCAACTGCATGGTGAGCTGCGGATATGAAGCTCCGGCAGTGATGGATGGGTTTGGCACTTTGAAGGGATTTCTTGCCATGATTCGCGGCACATTCTCGAGCTATCCTGACCAGCACGCGCTGAATCTGTTGAACGAGCCTGCGCCGCACGGCCCGGCGTCACTGGTGCAGATCGAGAAGACCGATCGCGCACTTGAGGAGACACGCGCATGACGGCTGAAGTTCTAAAGTACACACGCGAGCAGGTTGAAGCGCTTGAACTGGCTCCCGGCACCGAGCATCAAAAGCTTGAAGGCTGGATTCCGGCCATGGCCAGCGATGAAGAAGTTCGCAGCGCGCTCGAGAAGGCATTCGACTATCGCGGCGATGTGAGCATCACGCTCAAGAGCGGCGAGAAAGTTGACGCGTACATCTTCAACCGGCACACCGGTGCTTCGCTGGCGGACTCGTGGGTGCAGTATTTCGCAGCCAATGCGCCAGACAAGCGCAAGGTGAGCTACGCCGACATCGCGCGGCTCGAGTTCAGCGGCAAGGATCGCGCTGCCGGCAAGCATTGGGAAGACTGGGTGAAGGCCTACAACGAGAAGAAGGCCGCCGGCGAAAAGAATATCGCCCTGCATCCGGATGCGCTGGAATAATCTCCTTCTCTTTCTCAACTATCGAACGCGCGGTATCGAACCGCGCGTTTTGTTTTTGGCGCCATATCATCGAGAACATGAGCGCTGTTCCGGCGCTATAGAATAAGAATTCGCCCAGAAACTTTATGAAAGTCTTTCTTACAGGCGCAACCGGTTTTGTCGGTCATCACGTGGCCAAGGCATTAGCTGCCGAGGGTGCTGAGCTTCGCCTGCTTACGCGCAAGAGCAGCAATCTGTCTAATCTCGAAGGCATTAAGGGAGACTCGCATGTGGGCGATCTGGGTCAGCCAGAATCGCTCAGGCCCGCGCTTGAAGATTGCGATGCGGTGGTTCATGTGGCGGCTGATTACCGGCTTTGGATTCCCGATCCTGCGGGCATGTATCGCGCCAATGTTGAAGGCACACGCGAGCTGCTGCGCATGGCGCGCGAGGCTGGAGTGCCGCGTTTTGTGTATACGTCGAGCGTGGCCACCATGCACTTCCGCACCGACGGCATTGTGATCAATGAGGACACGCCGGTTTCAATTGCCGACATGGTGGGGCACTACAAGCGCTCGAAATTCATGGCGGAGCAGGTGGCAATTGAGGCAGCGCAGGCCGGCCAGCAGGTGATCATTCTGAATCCGACCACGCCTATTGGACCGAACGACCGCAAGCCGACACCGACGGGCCGCATCTTCGTTGATTTCTTGAATGGCAAATTTCCGGCCTATGTCGATACCGGCCTGAACCTGGTTGACGTTTCTGAAGTAGCGCGCACGCATGTACAGGCGCTTGTAAAGGGCGCGCCGGGCCGCCGTTACATTCTTGGCGGAGAAAACCTGACGCTGAAGCAGATTCTGGACAAGATGTCGGCCATCACGGGAATTCCATCGCCGACTGTCAAGATTCCGTTTGCCGTGGCAGCGACCTATGCGTTCTTCGAAGAGTGGATTACCGGACGCATCCGGGGCAAAGAACCGCGCGCCACGCTTGAAGAAGTGCGTATGGGGCGGAAGAAGATGTTCGCTTCAAGCGCGCGCGCCGAACAGGAACTTGGCTTCCGCATTATGCCCGTCTATCCTGCCATGCGCACGTCGATTGAGTGGTTTCGCGCCAATGGTTACGCGCCCGCAGAACCGCGCGCAAAAGCATGACCCGCATCGCCATCATTGCCGCGTTGCCCGGTGAACTGAAGCCGCTGGTGCGCGGTTGGCAGCATGAGCGCCATCTTAGCGTTGACGTCTGGCAGACACGGCACAACAATGTAGAGTGCTTTGCGGCCTGCCGCGGAATGGGGACGGCCGCCGCTATACAGGCATTTTCCGTATTGGAGAAGAAGGGCAAACTCGACATGGTCATCTCCGCCGGCTGGGCGGGCGCGTTGCATGCTGACTTTGAAGCAGGGAAGGCTTATCGCGTGGCCGGAGTTACTGACCTTCGAACCGGCGAGCGCTACGTTGCGGCGGACGCAACGGACAACGATCCCTGGCTGGTGACAAGCCCCCGCGTCGCCGACTCTGCGGAGAAGCGCCGCCTGGCTGCCGAGTACGGCGCTGGGCTGGTGGATATGGAAGCCGCCGCCATTGCGCGACTGGCGGCCATGCGCGGCATTCCCTTTGAATGCGTCAAGGGCGTCAGCGATGGTTTCGGCGAAAATCTCCCTGATTTCAATCGCTTTATCTCAAGGCAGGGGCAGCTTAGGCTGTCCCGGTTGCTGCTTTTTGTACTTCCGCGGCCCTGGTGCTGGCCTGCGCTCATCCGGATGGGCGAGAATAGTAAGAAGGCTTCCCAAAACCTTGCGGGACTCCTGCTCGAAAATATAGAAATCCCTGGAGATCAATCGAATCAGAATGGCGACTCAAACCTCTCGCGCTGAAAGACGCATCGAGCCTAAAGTTCCTTCAACTATGCGCGCCGTTGTTTATCGCGGCATTAACGACATGCGCGTGGAAACTGTTCCCGTGCCCGAGATCGGCCCCGGTGAGCTGCTGATTAAGGTTGCGACGTGCGGCATCTGCGGTACGGACTTGAAAAAGATCCACATGGGGTCGCACTCCGCGCCTCGCATCTTTGGCCATGAGATGGCCGGAACTATTGTGAAGGTAGGCGACGGCGCTCAAGGCTACGAACTGGGCTACCGCGTAATGACTTTTCACCATGTTCCGTGCGGCAACTGCTATTACTGCCGTAAGCAGATTCCCACCCAGTGCCCTCTCTATTTACAGACCGGTGTGACGGCTGGGTTTGCGCCGTCGGGCGGCGGGTTTGCGGAGTACATCCGCGTGATGGATTTTGTAGTGAAGAATCGTGGCGTGGTGCGCATTCCTGACGATGTTCCGTTTGAGCAGGCCGCATTTATTGAGCCGCTGAATACCGTTTTGAAGGGCGTGAAGCTGCTGAACCTTGCGCCGGACGACACGGTTCTGGTCATCGGCCAAGGGCCCATCGGATTAATGCATGCCGCGCTGGCAAAGCGTACCGGCGCGCGCGTGCTTACTTCCGACCTGTTCCCGGAGCGTCACGCGATTGCGGCGCGATTTGGGCTGACGGACCCGATCTTTGCGGCCACCGAAAATGTAGTGGAGCGGGTGAAGGCGGAAACCGAGGGCCGGGGTGCCGATGCGGTGATTTTGGCGGTTGGCGGCAATGCGCTCATCAAGACAGCTATTGATGCGGCGCGGTACGGCGGAAAAGTAATGTTGTTTGCGCAGACGCAGCACGGCGAGGCCACCTTCGATCCGGCGGCGGTTTGTGTAGACGAAAAGACGTTGCTGGGGTCATACTCATCTTCGTTCGAAATTCTGGATGAAGTGACTGATATTGTTTTGAATGGATACCGAAAAGGTTTTGATCTAACTCAACTGATTTCGCACCGCTTTCCGATTGAGCAAGCGGTCGAGGCCATCGACATAGCATCCCACCCTCAACCAGGTTCGATGAAGATTATGATTGAGCCTGAATCAGGAGCGGGGGCAGAGTAGGAGGGTCTTGATGGCGGGTACCGTGAAAGACGCGCTCCTCCGGGGCCGCAAGACGATGGAGGTTGTCGTCGAAGGAGGCTTGAACACAGTTGAGACTGTGGTTGAAGCCGGCCTGAATACCGTCGATATTGTGGTCGATAAGGGCCGCCAGACGGTCGAATCCGCTGTAAGCCTGGGACGCAGGACAGTTGAGCATACGCTTCTGCAGGGAGGACACAGCACCATGCGTGCCGCAGTCCTCCACGGTCGTGAAGATATACGAATTGAGCAGGTTCCTGTACCTGAAGCAGGGCCGGGAGAGATCATCGTTCAGGTGGGCGCGGCGCTCACTTGTGGGACCGATTTGAAAGTCTTTCGCCGCGGTTATCACGCACGCATGATTGTGCCTCCGGCGCTGTTTGGCCACGAACTTGCCGGAACGGTGGTTCAGGCGGGCGAGGGTGTTACTGATTTCGCATCGGGCGATCGCGTTGTGGCGCTTAATTCCGCTCCCTGCGGGGAATGTTACTTCTGCAGCCGCGGGCAGGAAAACCTGTGCGACGATCTGCTCTTCAACAACGGCGCCTATGCAGAGTTCATCCGCATCCCAGCCCGCATCGTCGCAAAGAATACTCTGAAGATTCCAGATCATGTGGCGTTGGAACATGCGGCGCTGACTGAGCCGCTTGCGTGCGCTGTCCATGGCTTTGAAGATTCGCGCCCTCGCAAAGGCGATACTGTCGCGGTGATCGGCGGGGGGCCACTGGGTTTGATGATTCTGCATGTGGCCGCGCTTGCGGGCTACGAAGTAATTGCGATTGTGAAGCACGACGGCCAGATGGAAGCGGCGCGGCAACTGGGCGCTGCTCATGTTGTGCAAACGGCCAGCATTCGCAAAGCGATCCGCGATACGCGCGCGCTGACACCGAAGGATCGCGGCGTGGATATCGCGATTGAGGCGGTTGGCGTGCCCGAGGCTTGGCAGGAAGCGGTGGAACTTGTGCGTAAGGGCGGTACCGTCAACTTCTTCGGAGGTTGCGCCGCGAACACGCACGTAACGCTCGACACCAACCGCATTCACTATAGCGACATTACGCTGCGGGCTACGTTCCATCACACGCCTGCAATTTGCCGCAAGGCGCTTGACCTGATTGCCGGCGGCCGATTCCAGGCAGGAGCATTCATTACCGGCCGCGCTCACCTCTACGAACTCAACCGCGTCTTTGAGAAGCTGATGAACCGCGGCAGCGAGATCAAGACCGCCATTGTGCCATGAGGTGAATGAGTGACTGCGGCCACGGAAAATAATGCGCTGGAGAGAGAAGCCGCGCCCGCGCGGAATGCTGACGAACTGATTGCTCGCGGCTGGGCCGCGCTGCCGGTTTCGTATCGCTTTCCCGACATGGCTCCAACGCTGGATGAAGCGCGAGCATGGTGCAGGCACCTGGCAGAAACGCATTACGAAAATTTCCACGTCGCCACATGGTTTCTACCGGAAATGCTGCGGCCGCATTTCCACTCGATTTATGCGTACTGCCGCGTTTCCGACGATCTGGGCGATGAGGTTGGTTCGAAAGAATCCGCGCTGGCGCTGCTCGATTTGTGGGGCCGTGAGTTGGACGCGTGCTACGAAGGGCGGAATCGGCATCCCGTATTTGTGGCTCTGGCTGAATCCATTCGAGTCTGCGGGATTCCAAAGGAACCGTTTGCGGATTTGTTAACGGCGTTTCGTCAGGACCAGACAGTGACCCGCTACGCCAACATGCATGAAGTGCTTGGGTATTGCCGCTACTCGGCTAACCCGGTGGGGCGGCTTGTACTTTACGCGTGCGGAGAAGCAAGCGAAGAGAAGTTCAAGCTTTCAGACGCAACGTGTTCGGCGTTGCAACTGGCGAATTTCTGGCAGGATGTCCGCGTGGACTGGGGCAAAGATCGCGTATATCTACCGCAGGACGAGATGCGGCAGTTCGGCGTGAGCGATGCAACGATTGCGGCGGGCGTTGCAACGAAAGAATTTCAAGCATTGATGCGCCACGAGGTTAACTATGCGCGTTCGCTGTTTGCGGAGGGTTTGCCGCTAATCGGTATGGTCAGCCGCGACCTGGCGATCGATCTCGATTTGTTCAGCCGCGGCGGCCTTGAGATTTTGCGCGCCATTGAGCGGTGCAACTACGACGTGCTTGGCGCGCGTCCGGCGATCTCAAAAAGCAGCAAACTCGCCCTTGGTTTTCGCGCGCTTTGCGCAAAGATGTTTCCATTTCTCCGCCTCGGCACGGGCTTTTGAGAGAAGGCGGCTTGACGCAAGAACTCCCATCGAACGGACCCACTCTCAGCCACTCCTACGCAGTGTGCCGCGAGATCGCCAGGCGTGAAGCCAAGAACTTCTACTACGCTTTTATTGCGCTGCCTCCGGCGCGCCGCAATGCCATCTGCGCCATCTATGCCTTCATGCGCAAGGCTGACGATCTTTCCGACGACGAAAGCATTTCGCGCCAGGAACGGCGCAACCGGTTGAATGTCTGGATCAGCGACTGGCGTTCAGCAATTCAGGGAGCGCCGACCAGCGATCTCGTGTTCATTGCCGTGCGTGATGCAACTGCGCGGTTCGCCATTCCGCTAAGTCTTCTCGATGAACTGGTGGCGGGCGTCACCATGGATCTGGATCGTACGGAGAGCGGCGAGCCCGATACGTACGCCACCTTTGCCGATCTTTATGGTTACTGCTACCTGGTGGCTTCGGTTGTGGGCCTGGTTTGCATACGGATCTTCGGATATACGGATATGCGCGCGGAAAAGCTAGCGGAAGAGACAGGAATTGCTTTCCAGTTAACCAACATTCTGCGCGATGTGGCTGAGGATGCGGAGCGCAATCGAGTCTATTTGCCAATTGAGGACCTGAAGAAGCACGATGTGGCTCTGCAGTCGCTGCTTCATCGCGCTCAGGGCAAGCCGCCCTCGGAAAATGAACGCGCGCTGCTGAAAGAGATTGCCGAGCGCGCCGAGAAGTTTTACCGCTCGGCTGAACAATTGATGCCGTATATCGATGCGGAAAGCAGGCCGGCATTGCGCGTCCTCGTAGACATTTATCATGCGCTGCTCAAGCGAATTGAGGCTGCGGACTACGACGTATTTTCGCATCGCGCGTCGGTGCCGCTGTGGCAAAAGCTGCGGATATTGATGATTGGCCTCGCCCGCATGACGCTG
Organism: Occallatibacter sp.; assembly: GCA_017883405.1. Taxonomy (GTDB): domain Bacteria; phylum Acidobacteriota; class Terriglobia; order Terriglobales; family Acidobacteriaceae; genus Telmatobacter. The sequence continues at coordinate 23,011 of JADGNO010000089.1, forward strand.
GCGCGGCTATTTGCGTAATGCAGGCATGGGAGAACGCTTGAGCGAATCGCTCGACAACTCGAGGTCTGTTACCGTGATTGGCGGCGGCGTGGCCGGCATGAGCGCTGCCTGCGCGCTTGCCGAGGCGGGCCTGCGGGTGGCGCTTGTCGAGCGGCGCGGCTATCTCGGCGGGCGCGCGAGCTCGTATCTGCATCCCGGCGTGAACGAAGTCATCGACAACTGCCAGCATGTTCTCTTCGGCTGCTGCACCAATCTGGTCGGGTTCTATCGACGGGTCGGCGTTGCTGATCGCATCCACTGGACAAGCGATATGACGATGATTGAGCCGGGCGGACGGCGTTCGCATCTGGGCCCGTCGAAGTTCGCCGGAATCGAATTGCCCGCGCCTTTGCACGGCTTGCCCAAGCTTCTTTCAGCGCATGCTTTTTCGCTTGCCGACAAAATTGCACTGGCACGGGCGTTTTCAGCGTTGATGCGGCCAGTGCCGGCGTATTCGCGCGAGTCGCTCGATGCATGGCTACGACGGCATGGGCAGACGCGCGGCGCAATGGAACGCTTCTGGCGACTTGTGATTGCCAGCGCACTGAACGCAGATCTCGAAGCGATCTCGCTGCCGTATGCCGCAAAGGTGATTCGCGAGCTGTTCATGAATTCGACCTTCGCAGGAAGCATGGGCATGAGCCCGGTTCCGCTCAGCGAATTGTATGTGGGCGTTGCGCCGTTCATTGAAGGGCGCGGCGGCTGTGTTCACCTGAATACATTTCTTGAGGGTGCAGAGTGGGACGAAGCAGCCGGGCAATGGCGCATCCGCACACGCGCCGGAGAGCTTGTATCAGATTTTCTGGTTTTCGCGTTGCCATTTGAAGCTACAGAGCAACTGCTCCCGCAAATGCCCGCGGTAGAAGGGAAGCCCGAACTCGAGCGCAAGATCGAGCATCACGAACACTGGCCCATCTGCAGTGTGCATCTCTGGTTCGATCGCGAGATTACCGAACTGGAACACGCCCTGCTCCTCGATCGCGAAATTCACTGGATGTATAACCAGTCGCGCCTGCAGCATCGCGGCGGGCACTATGTCGAACTGGTCGTGTCGGCTACGCGGGCCTTTGCGGCACTTTCAAGAGAAGACGCCATCCGTCAGGCACTCGCGGAGCTTGCAGAGTTTTTTCCGGCGGTCGCATCGGCAAAGCTGGAGAAGGTGGCGCTGGTAAAGGAAGTGCGTGCGACGTTTGGCGTTCCACCCGGAATCGACGAGTGGCGGCCCCACGCAGTTTCGCCTTGGCCCAACTGCTTCCTCGCCGGCGATTGGGTTGCAACTGGTTGGCCCTCGACGATGGAAAGCGCAGCACGATCGGGACATCTAGCAGCAGAGGCGCTGTGCCACAGCCTCGGAAAACAGCGTGCATTTTTAGAGCCTGACCTGAAACCGGAAGGGCTGATGACGTTCTTACCTATTAGCTCCTAGCTCATCCATCTGAAGATCAACTGCCTCGCGTTTCATTGGATACGAAAATCAGCTAATGAACGAGGCGCAAGGTCGGGCGCAATCGAACTGATAGCTAACAGCTAAAAGCTAATAGCTGCTCTAATGCGCCAGGAAATAAACGCCAATGCACACCAGCACGGCTGCTATCCAGCGGCGGCGATCCACATTTTCTTTGAGGAAGATTTTGGCTCCTGCGGCGTTGGTGACCAGAGTCAGCGAGGCTGAGGCGGGGGCCACCAATCCGAGCGGCAGATGGTTGAGCGCGTACAGCAACGAGAAAAATGCAAGCGCGAGAAATGTGACTCCGCCAAAGAATAGCGGGCAGGTAAGCACGGCGCGAATCGCTCCGGGCAGGCCGGAGTGCGCACGGATTTCATCGAGGTCGCCGATGGATTTCATGGCTGCCGCAGTCAAAATCTCTCCCACACTCGAGGCCAGAATGATGGCGGCGATCATGCCCGCGGCAGGCCAAAAGCCAACAGTTGAAGCAGGAACGATCATCGCGCTTGCTCCTCTTCTGCCGGGACGGTGACTTGAGTAGCGGGGGGTGGGTGCTCGGTAAGCGATGGGCCCTGCGCGACAAATCCTACGCCAATGGTGATAAGCAGGCAGCCAAGCCAGCGTTGCACTGAGACGGCCTCATGCAAGGCAAAGCGCGAAAGCATCTCGACGATCATGTTGCCGAATGCCGTTGCCGGAAGTACATACGTAAGATCGGCCCAGGAAAGGGCAGTAAGGTAGCTGGCAAAAAATCCGATAAGCAATGCGATGCCAAGCGCGATCCATGGCGTGAACACCGCTGCAATGAGCGAGGCCGGATGCGCGAGCGACACATTGGGAACCTGTTTCATCCCCATTGACAGGCAGGTATCGCCAAGTGGAGCGCAGACCGAAACCAGTCCCAGGATGGCATATTGGCGCGGCGAGAGTTTTTGGTGGGCCATGTTTTAACGAACTTGAATTGATGCTGAAAGAAATTGAGGGCGGACGCCATAGCGCCGCCCTCGATTTGACGAAGCGGCCGTGGTTACGCGCCCGCGCTGACCGGCTTATTCGGATCGACCTTCTGGCTGCGCGAAACTTTAACCGCCTTGTTGCGCTGAGCGCGCAGCTTCATGAACGCTTTGGCTTCAACGTAGAGCCGCGGAATATCGCGATTCACTATTGCCTTCCACACCACGCGGAATGCAGCCTTGGGACGGAAGTAGTACTCGTCGTAGAAACGGTGAACCATTTCCATCACGTAGTCGGTAGGCAGGCCGGGGTACTCGATGTGCGCCATCTGGTGGCCGCCGCCATCTTCCATCTTTTCGTTGGTGATGAACCCGTTCTTGGCGGCGTACTCATAGAACTCAGTGCCGGGATAAGCGTGGGCAACCGAGACCTGGATGGTCTCGCAATCAAGCGACTTGGCAAAGTTGATCGTGTTGCGGATCGATTCCTTTGTCTCGCCAGGTAAACCGAGAATAAAGTCGGCATGAATCGTCAGGCCGAGCGAGTGGCAGTCGCGCGCAAAGTCGCGTGCGCGTTCAACAGTGGCGCCCTTCTTGATGTTCTTGAGGATCTGCGGATCGCCAGACTCGAAGCCAACGATGAGCAGGCGGCAACCGGCTTCGCGCATGGCCTTCAAAGTGTCATAATCCGTGGTCACGCGCGACGTGCAGCTCCAGGTAATTCCGAGCGGCTTCAACTTTTCGCAGAGCTCGATGGTGCGGGCCTTCTGGATATTGAAGGTGTCGTCGTCAAAAAAGAACTCCTTCACCTCAGGGAAGTTCTCTTTGGCCCATTTCATTTCAGCAGCCACGTCGTCGGTAGAGCGCTTGCGCCATGCATGTCCGCTGAGTGTTTGCGGCCACAGGCAGAAGGTACACTGCGCAGGGCAGCCGCGCGTGGAGTAGAGAGCGATGTATGGATGCAGCAGGAAGGGCACGTTGTAGCGTGTCACGTCCATGTCGCGCTTGTAGATCTTGGTTGCCCACGGCATCGCGTCCAAGTCTTCAACCTGCGGGCGGTCGGGGTTGTGGACGATCTTGCCGTCCTTTTTGTAGCTGATGCCGAGAATTTCATTCAGCGGCTTGCCCTGGGCAAACTCAACCACGGAGAAATCGAATTCGCGGCGACAGATGAAGTCCAGCACCGAGCACTCGTTCAGAGCGCGATCCGGATCGGTGGTTACCGGCGGGCCGACGAAAGCAATGCGGATAGAAGGATTGGCTTCCTTGATCGCCTCAGCCAGCCTCTGATCGCCTTCCCAGCCTACCGTCGAGGTAAACAGCACCAGGAACTCGTAGTCTTTGCAGATGTTAATGGTTTCTTCTGCGGAAACGTGGTGAGGCGGCGCATCGAGCACGCGGGAGCCCTCAAGCAGGCCGGCGGGGTAGGTGAGCCAAACCGGGTACCAGTAGGATTCAATTTCGCGCGTAGCGGGCCAGCGCGAACTCGCGCCACCGTCGAAATTTTCAAACGAAGGCGGGTTCAGTAAGAGTGTTTTCAGGGGCATAGACATCCCTTCTATTCTAGCATTCAGGCAGTTTTTCCCACCGAATTCTAAGGGTTGTTTCGCATCCCGGTTCCGGGGAAGATACGTCCCCCCGCGGCCTTGGCAAGTTGTTGAAAAAAAGTCAGATACAGCCGACCGAAATGGCAGAGTGATTCAACCGAGCAGGCGGAGCTCGTCTCTTGTTTTTAGACGCGACTGAGCACCGGGTGGGTTCAATATGAATGCAGCTTGGCATTAGCGCGGGTTAGCTTCAATGCAATTCGACCTTAGTGGAGCTCGTCGAGCCAGTCCTGCATGTGACCCAGCGCTCGCAACAGGTTCAGGCGCGCTTTGCTCAGGTTCAGATCGGCGTCCAGGGATTCCTGATAGTTCTGACGCTCGTCGATGCGGGCTTGTTGCTCGGCTTTGGGTGCCAACTGTGCGGGCGCACCCGGACCTGCGCCACCGCCATTTCCAAGTTCAAGCTGTGCCTCTATGGTCTTTAACTGTTCATCGGAGATCTGCTTCTTCAGGCTGGCGACTTCTGCCTGGGCGTCGAGTTCGCGCAGTGTTCCGTTAAGGGTCGCAATCTGGACGTTGTTTTGCTGCTCAGTCTGTTCGGCCTCAACTTTGGCGCGCAGTGCTTCAGCGGTAGACTGTAGGGCCTTGTCGCGGGCACCCCAGTCAAACAGCGGTACGCGGATGGAAAAACCGGAGCTGAAGTTATTTGCGGGAAGCGGCTGCGCGTAGTACTTGTTGATGTTGTTCAACAGCGTAGTGTTGCGGTTGTACTGAATGCCAAAGCCGACTTCCGGATACATCCGCTTGTGTTGCCGATCGCCTCTGGCAACGAACTCTTTTGATAGCGCCAGGAAGTTTGCAGATTGAATGCCGGCGAGTTGTTTTGCTTCACTCGCTTTCACGGCCGGAATGGCGGGAATGCTGGCGTGATCGGTGACGATGGCGGCGACGGGCATTCCAGTCAGGGCAGACAATTGTTGCGCAACGGTGCTGGCGCGCGTCTCAAGATGCAGGCGCTTGAGTTTTAATTGGGCGGCTGTGAGCTTTGCCTGCAAAAGTTCGCTGAGCGGATCAACGCCTGCTTCCGCGCGCTGCTGCTCAATGTCTGTAAGCCGGTTGGCGAACGATTCCTGCTGCTTTACCGTAGCCAACTCCTGGTTCAAGGTGTCGAGTTCTATGTAGGCCGTTGAAGTATCGAGAGCAACCTGCTCGTGAGCATCCTTAAGATTAGCGAGCGCGGCATTCACCCCGGCTCGCGCAGCATGGATGAATTGAACCTGGGGCAGGCTGAAGACCAGTGACGTTACATTTGCTTCCCATATAGTCGGCAAATTTCCTGTGAAGCCAATGCTCGGGAATGCGGGGAGACCTGAACCGAAAGCGATGGTCGGAATGAACGCGTCCCGGCTTTGTGCCAGCGCTGCGCGCGCTTTGTCGAGATCCGCCTGCGCTGTCTTAACTTGTCCGCAGTTCTTTGACGCCATGTCGACCAGCGTGGCAAGCGATACCTGGGCCGGCAACAGATCAGGCGCGACAGTAATTGCAAGTCCAGCGAGTATGAGCGTCAAAACTCTGCGCTGCGCGGTCCGCCGATATTTAATCCAGGTCTTCAATACATTTATTCCGATCAACGATTGAATTCGAGCGCTGGTTTGTAATCGTGCGCGAGCGCCAACGCCGCGGCAATTTCCTGTTGAGCCCCGCTTGAATCGCCGAGTTGCTTTTTTATTTTCGCTAGCCGCACATGCGCTTCAAAGGCCGGCCCTTCCTCGGTCATTGTAGGGCTGGCCAGGTATTCCTCAAGCAGCCGCGCGGCTGTTCCCGGGTCAAGCTTGCCATCAATCAGCACGCCCGCGCCGTCGTACAGGGCAATGGTTGCGCGTGGGTCTTTGCGCGCCAAGCCTTCAGCGCTATGGAGTGCCGCCTGCATGTCGGCGTAACGTTTGCGCGTGCGATAGAAGCTGGCTAGCACGGTCCAGCGCAGAGCGGGATGAGTGGCTGTTGCGATGGCTTCTTTGTATTCGCGTTCTGCGGTGTCGTAGTCGCTGCGCGATTCTGCAATGCGCGCGCGCAACTGGTGTGCCCGGGACACTTCAACGCTATCTAGCTGCTGCGCGACTTTCTCAGCCTTATCTAGACCGCCGCCGATCATGCCGGGGGCCGACTTGTAAAATTCGCCAAGATCCATCAGCGCTTCACCGCTGTGTGGATTGAGCCGTGCAGCCGCTTCAAATTCCACCAGCACGCGCTTGCCCAGGCCGTAGGCACTGGTGAAAATCACGTGTTCCGCCTTCAGCCCCAGCGCTCGGCCGAGCCACATGTGATACGCGGAGTTTTGACTGTCGAGCTGCGTTGCCTGCTCGCACTCCGCCACGGCTTTGTCCCACTGCTGCAGCGCGAAATGAACACGGCAGGCAAGGTTCTGCGCGTCGGCTGTCGCGCCGCCGTTTGCGGGCAGGGAACTAATCTGCTGCAGCGCCTTGTCGGCTTCGCCAGCTTGAAAAACCTGGTCGGCCTGCACAAGCGACTGGGTGACGGTGGCTCCGTATGCGTGGCACGGAGCTACGATTGCTGCTGCCAGCAACCCAAATGCGAGACTCGCGAATTGCGCTAACCGTTTTCTCACCGCACGACCTTGATGGGAACGCCTTCCTGCAAAGGCTGCGCGCTAAGTGAAGCGGTCGCCACTTGATCGCCGTCTTTCAAGCCGCTCAGAATAGCCACTCGCGTCAGGTTCACAATTCCAGTTACAACGGGCGCCCGCTCCAGGGTGTTGCCTGAGACTTTGAAAACGTAAGGCTGACCGTTCTGTGAAAACAGCGCCTCACGCGGAATGCTCATCACACCCGGTTCGCTGGAAGTGGTCACCGTTACATTCACGTTCGTATCGGGCAGCAGCGTTCCATCGGCGTCGTCGATGGATATGAGCACCTGGCCCACGTGACGTGTGCCGTAAGTGACGACCGTGATGGGAGGACGATCAACGTGTCCGTGCCATTCCTTGCCGGGCTTGGCGTCCCATTTGATAACGATCTTTTGACCCGCAGCAAGGCGACCGATATCGGGTTCGTCAAAGTAAGCGCGAACGCGTTCCTTGGTCAAGTCAGCCATTTTGAGAATCAGTTTGCCCTGCTCGGCAAATTCAGTCCGAGACACCTCAACGTCGAAGACGGTGCCGGCAGCCGGAGCGCGAGGAGCCATCTTTTCCACCACACTGCGAGCCGCTGCAAGATTGGCTTCAGCGTCGGCAAGGGACGCGCGAGCCCTTTCCACGTCGGCCTGCGAGTAGCGGTTGGTGGAGGCAATCTGAGACGCGTTCAGGCTGGCTTCGGCCGTTTGCAATCGCGAGCGCGCTGCCGCCACTTCGCCGGCGGAGGCTGCGCCGGTGGAGTTGAGGCGCGTTAGAGCGTCGAGATCGCGCTGTGCCTGGTCGCGGTCAAGTTTGGCGCGAGTCAGGTCGGCGGCTGCCATCTGCTGCTGTTCCTGGGTGCCATTGTGCAGAGCGGCATCGAGCGCAGCCTGGGCCGTTTTTACACCCGAAAGTGCGGTTGCTTCATGCGCGCGGGCGTCAACATCATCGAGGGCAAGCAGCAACTGGCCGGGTTTTACCGTGTCGCCAGGCATAACGTTTACGGACTTTACAGTGCTGGAGAGGGGGCTGTAAAAGTCGTATTCGGCGTTCGGTTCTACGTGCCCATTAGTGCTGATGGTCATGCGCAGCTCTTCGTGCCCTACCTCAGCAACGCGCACTGTGAGCTGTTCTCTGAGAAGGTAGCGCGTTACGAAGAAAACGATGACGAGAATGAGGCCGAGACTTCTCCACAACCAAAGCCGGAGCCGGTTCGAGCGATTTTTGTCTTCTGCCATTTAGCTAACCAAGGTCAGTATATAAGACTCGCAAACATGGGTTTAAGAGTCAAAAAAATACCGCGTCGGCATTACTTTGCGTATTCCCGCCGTCGGGGCTGCGGGGCCGGAACTGGCCCTGAGTACAATACAGACATGGCCGCAGGAACCACGAACGATCCCCGCTATACCGACGAACACGCCAAGGCGGGTCTCGACTTTAAATTTCCAGCAATCGAGACCTGGCAAAACCAATTTCCGGGGTACGAAATACTTATTGATGACCCGGAGTTGACCTCTGTGTGTCCCAAGACCGGCTTGCCCGACTTCGGAGTTCTCACCATCCGTTATATGCCGCGCGAGCGCTGCCTGGAATTGAAATCGCTTAAGGAATACCTGTTCTGCTATCGCAACCTTGGAATTTTTCAGGAGAACATCGTTAACCAGGTGCTGGAAGATGTGGCGAAAGCCTGCGATCCGGTTTGGGCTGTGGTCCGCGGAGAGTTCAGGCCGCGCGGCGGCATTGGCACTACGGTTGAGGCTCGCTGGCCGCGGCCGACCGCTTGAGAGCGGACGCAACTCGGTCTGCCATCGGTTCGAAGTTTTAACTCGATTTGATATTCGTTGTAGCGCCAGCGGATTTTAGCGGGAAAGATCTGATTGCCCACTACCACCTCATTGACTCGAGACCGCTTCAGTCCTGCAATGGGCACCTTTCTGTTGCTCATCGGGCTCAATCTGCTGAACTACATTGATCGATACATCCTGCCTGGGGCGCAACCGCTCATCCAACGTGAATTCCACTCTACCGACGAGCAGATGGGCGCTCTGACCACGGCAATGTTTTTCGTCTACATGCTTGCCGCACCGGCCACCGGTTGGCTGGGCGATCGCATGAGCCGCAAGCCGCTCATCATCGCGGGCGCTGTTTTGTGGAGCCTGGCCACGCTGGCCACCATTTGGGTGCATAGCTACTGGATGTTCTATCTGCGGCAGGCGTTCGTCGGCATTGGAGAAGCGACGTTCGTGGTTTACGCGCCGGCAGTGCTTTCAGATTTTTACGCCGAGAACGAACGCAATCGCATCCTGTCGATCTTTTATGTCGCGATCCCGGTGGGAGCGGCGCTCGGTTACGTTGCCGGCGGAGCCATGGGGTCAGCGTGGGGGTGGCGAGCGCCGTTTCTCATCTGCGCGATTCCAGGATTGGTGATCGCTGCGCTTTACATGGCGTTTGGACGCGAGCCGGTGCGTGGTTCTTCAGACCATTTGCACGCCACTCCGAACCGATCAACCGTATTCGGCCTGTTCAAGAATCCTGCGTTCCTTACCGGCACCATGGGGCTTGCTATGCTGACCTTCGCCATGGGCGGAATTTCTGCATGGATGCCCACGTTTCTGCATCGTAACGCCGGCTTGTCCGTAGCCAACGCCAGCCTGACCGTCGGGGGCGTCACCGTCATCGATGGGATCGCCGGAACGCTTATCGGCGGCTGGCTGGCGCAGCGATGGCTGCGCACGAACCATCGTGCGCTTTATTTGCTCTCATTCTGGAGCGTGGTGCTGACGCTGCCATGCGGCGCAATGGTATTTTTCGGGCCGAAGGCGTTTGCGATCCCGGCGTTGTTCGCGGCGGAGTTTTTTCTTTTTTTGAACACGGGGCCGCTGAACACGGCGATTGTAAATTCCGTGTCGGCGCCCGTGCGAGCCACTGCGATTTCAATTAATTTGCTGTGTATTCATTTCTTCGGCGACACATTTTCGCCGCAGATCATCGGCGCCATTTCAGACCGGACTAATCTCGCCATAGGGCTCGGCGCAACGCTCGTCTTCCTGGTCGTCTCGGCGGTAATCCTGATAGCAGGAGCCCGCTTTGCGCCTCCATTGGAAGAAACTTCCGCCGTCTAATTTTGATTCTATGAAGACAGCGATCTCCACGGCAGTCGAATCTGCGCGCGCTTCAGCGATACTGGCACTATGATCACAGTCAACGCGGCCATAGAGATCATCACCGCTCTAAGTTGGCTGCTTGCCGTGGTGTGGCTTGTGCACGCCATCACGGTGGTGAAGGGGATGGCCACGCTGCCCGATGTGTCCTCAAGCGAGGAGCCAAAATCGTTCACAACGGACGAAGATCAAATCACGGTTATCGTTCCAGCGCGAGATGAAGAAGCTGCAATAGGGGCCACGCTGCGCTCGCTGCTTGCTTCCAAGGGAGTGCGCCTGCAGATCATTGCGGTGAATGATCGCTCGACGGACCGAACCGGTGTGCGCATGGAGGATATGGCAGCGGAGACAGCGGCCAATGGAGGACGCCATACACTGCAGGTTCTGCATGTGGACGCGTTGCCAAGCGGCTGGCTGGGAAAGCCCCATGCCATGGCAATGGCTGCGAAACATGCCCGATCACCATGGCTGCTGTTCACCGATGGCGATGTGTTGTTCCAACAGCAGGCTCTTGAGATTGCGCTTCGCGCTGCTGAAGCGCAAAACGCAGACCACCTGGTGCTAACGCCCACGGTCATCATCACTACCGCGGCGGAGAGAGCCATGCTCGCAACCATGAATGCACTGTCGCAATGGATGATCCGTCTATGGAAGGTTTCTGATCCGCGCGCGAAGGACTACATCGGCGTGGGCGCGTTCAATCTGATTCGGCGCGATGTTTATGAGAAGCTTGGCGGGTTTGAAGCGCTCAGGATGGAAGTGCTC
>JADGNO010000090.1 GCA_017883405.1 Occallatibacter sp.
ACCTTGGGGAACGCATCGCGTGGGCGCTCCACATGGCGGGTCTGGAAGGCCGCGAGCAATCGCCCACGCAATCCCTGCCCGTCGGCTGGAAGCAGAAGCTGGCGCTCGGCTGCGCGGTCCTGCACAAGCCATCCATCCTGTTTCTCGACGAGCCGACTTCGGGCGTCGATCCCGTCTCGCGCCGGCAATTCTGGGAACTGATTCAGCAGATGGCCGGCGAGGGCGTCACGGTATTCGTCACCACGCACTATATGGACGAAGCGGAATACTGCAATCGCCTGGTGCTGATTGATCGCGGGCGCATCGTGACCATGGGCACACCCACCGAACTCAAGACGCGATCCATGAAGGGCCAGCTGTTGCTGATCGAATGCGAACCCCTGGGAGCAGCCCTCGACGCTCTGCCCGGCGTGCCCGGCGTGGTGGATGCGGCGGCCTTTGGGAGCAGTATTCATGCGGTAGTCGACGATGCCGAGGCTGCCACACCACAAATCCGGGAGGCCCTCGCGGCCCACGGCGTTACCGTGACGCGCCTCGAACCGATCACGCCCAGCCTTGAGGACGTGTTTGTGGCATTGACCGCCGGCCGGTCAAAGCCAGAGGGTGCCGCATGACACTGCAACGGACCCTGGCCATGGCGCGCAAGGAAGTGATTCAAATCCGGCGTGATCCGCGCAGCTTGCTGATCATCCTGGCCATGCCGCTTATTCAACTTTTCATCTACGGCTATGCGGTGAACCTGGACATCAAACACATTCCGCTTTGCGTCTACGATCGCGATGGGACGCAAACCAGCCAGGACCTGCTCAAGCGATTCCAAGCCACTGATTACTTCGACATCCGCTTTGTGTCGCCGAATTACCGGGAAATCGTGCAGCACATCGATAGCGGCGCCTGCACGGTGGCGATTGTGGTGCCCCCGCGGTTTGCGGAGAATCTGCGATCCAGTGGCCGCGCCAGCGTGCAGGCGCTGCTCGATGCCAGTGACAGCAATACCGCCAACATCGGCACGGGATATGCCACCAGCATTGTGCAGGCCTATGCCGCGGGCGTGCAGCTCGATTGGCAGCAACGGCACGGACTGGCCCGCGCGGCCCCGGACATCACCTTCAAGCCCCGCACCTGGTTCAATGAAGACCTGGAAAGCATGGCCAATATTATCCCCGGCGTCATGGCGCTGGTCATGGCGGTGGTTGGGGCGTTCCTGACTTCGCTCACCATCGCGCGCGAATGGGAGCGCGGCACCATGGAGCAGCTTATCTCCACGCCAGTCGACAAACTGGAAATCGAAATCGGCAAACTGCTCCCGTACTTTGTCATCGGGATGGCCGATACGGGGCTCTGCGCCGGTATGGCGGTCTGGTGGTTCGGTGTGCCCTTCCGGGGAAGCTGGACAGTGATGTTCACCTGTTCGATGCTCTTCTTGTTCGTCGTTCTGGCGCTCGGATATTTGATTTCGGTTGCCGCCAAAACTCAACTCGCCGCCAGCCAATTGGCCCTGGTCGCCACGTTTCTGCCGGCCTTTCTTCTTTCGGGCTTCATCTTCCCCATTGAACAGATGCCAACCGTCGTACAGTGGATCACGCTGGTATTGCCGGCACGCTACTATGTTTCTATTCTGCGCAATGTCTTTCTCAAGGGAACACCGGTCAGCTTTATGACAGCACAAATCACGGCGCTGGCCATTCTGGCGGCGGTGGCAATTGCCCTCGCCACCCGCGCGTTTCACAAGAGGCTGGAATGAATTGGCTGGCGTCACTTACCCGCATCCTTTGCATGCTCCGGAAGGAGTTCATCCAGACGCTGCGCGATCCGCGCACCCGGGCGCTCCTGATTGGCCCGCCGATTATCCAGATGCTGATCTTCGGCTATGCCGCCACGCTGGAGGTAAAGCACGTTGATTTCGCCGTGCTCGATCTCGACCGCTCCCAGGAGAGCCGCGAGTTGATCTCGCGATTCTCCGCCAGCCGGTATTTCAATCTCAAAAGCGCTGCCACGCGCCGGGAAGATCTGCGTGACGGCATCGACCATGGGGACTTTATTCTGGCGCTCGAGATCGATTCGGGCTTTGCCCAGCACCTGCGCAACGGGCAGGGCGCCTCCGTGCAAGTTCTGGTGGACGCCTCTAACTCGAACACCGGATTGGTGGCGCTCGGCTATCTTAACCAGATTGGCGCGCGGTTCAGCCGGGACTTCCTGCTGGATCGCATGCAGCGCACGGCCCCCCAACTGGTAGCGTCCCTGCCACAAATCGGCCTGGAAGTTCGCCCGTGGTTCAACGCGGGCCTGGAGAGCCGATGGTTTTTCGTCCCCAGCGTGATCGGCAATCTCACCCTGATTCTGGTCATGATGCTGACCGCGTTTGCCATCGTGCGCGAGCGGGAAATCGGCACACTGGAACAGATCATGGTCACTCCGATTCGCCGCTGGGAATTCATTTTGGGCAAGACCATTCCTTTCTTCCTGATTGGCTGCGCCGACGGGATCATCATTTCGCTGGTTGGCACGTTGTGGTTCGGCGTGCCTTTTCGCGGAAACCTGCTGGTGCTGGCGGCGGGACTGGTGGCCTTCATCCTGGCGTCGCTGGCGCTCGGCCTGCTGATATCGGCGATCTCCGCCACCCAGCAACAGGCCATGATTACGTCCTTCTTCTTCACCATGCCCATGATTACGCTTTCCGGATTTGCCACCCCGATCAGCAGCATGCCTCCCTTCTTCCAGAAGTTGACCCTGCTGAACCCCATGCGGTTTGTCATGGTGGTCCTGCGCAGCGTGTACCTCAAAGGCGTGGGATTCGATGTGCTCTGGCCGCAGATCGCCGCCTTGGCGGCTTTTGCCGCCGTCCTGCTCGGCGTCAGCGTTTTGCGGTTTCATAAATCGATTGAATAACGATGTGCGGCGGGGTCATGCTGCCCGCGTTGATGTCGTCGGAAATGGACCGAATTTGGCCCTATTTTGGCGCAATTTGATTTTGATGTGACGTCAATTCATAGGATAACTATATTGCCTTTCATCAACATCGTGGGAAAATGCCTCAGAATCAAACAACTTGTTCATTTTCATGAAGATCGTGGGAGCAATCGACCCCTGCCAAGATTTGTCCTTTGTTTTCATACACATCGTGGGAGCGATCAGAAAATTTCTTTCTTCCGCAATCTCCGCTGGCTTCTGGGCCGCGAATCGGACATTGTGGCGATTTGCCCCAGTTGGCATTAGTCGGAATTTTCCATGTTTTCGCATGACCAACATTCTCTCGTCCTGGGGAGCCAAAACCCGGCAAGGTCATCCTGAGCTCCGGGCCCTCACCGGCTCGGCCTGGCGGTCTGCACAAGCAGCCCACACCGGATAGCCGTCACCCAGCCTCCATCATCTACGTTAGCATTTATCCCAGGGTCAATTGCAAGAGGATAATGAAGGCGTTTGGCTACCGGTAGGCCCAGACCAAAAATAATTTCAGCAAAGTACGCATTTTGTCCGAAACGCGAATGCCGACGAGGGTCGTGCGGGCCGGCACGCGTGGAGCAATCAGCGCCCTTCAGCCCCGAGCGGGCGAAACAACGAAGCACAGGCCAATGGCCTGGGTGAATGCAGCAAGTGTCATCTGAAGCAGGTAGCGCAGAGGTAGCCGCATTTGGGCTTCCTTTGCGGTTCGTATATTGGCAATAACAGGTTAGAGGTGTTGTGTAGAGATAAAATCCGCAGAGGAACGTAGAGTGCGCGTACCTCTGCGCTACCCGCCATGCTAAAGCATGAACTCCTAACTCATTTTCATAAGAGCGAATCCACCATCAATTGATTCTGCGTTCATAACCAGCCTCGGCGGCGGAAAAGCAATAACATGATGCCGGCCAGCAAGACACAAACACCCCAGAAGGCAGGATAGGCCCAGGCCTTTTCAAGCTCCGGGAAGTAATGGAAGTTCATGCCATAGACACCAGCCAGGAAGGTGAGGGGAATGAATATAGTACCGATGATGGTCAACACCTTCATGATTTCATTCATACGGTTTGAAATGCTGGACATATAGGTTTCAGTCAAGTCCGCAGACAATTCCCGATAGGTTTCAATCATGTCGATGATCTGCACGGTGTGATCATAAAGGTCACGCAGATAGACACGGGTAACGTCACTCATGCATTCATGGGATTCGCGTTGAAGTGTTGAGACCACTTCCCTGGTGGGCCACGCTGCCCGCCGCAGCTGCAACAACTCGCGTTTGACCTGGTGAATATCGCTGATGATCTGAGGCTGGGGACGGTCGAGCACCCGGTCTTCCAATTCTTCCAACCGGTCGCCCAAGTGCTCCAGTATCGGGAACCAGTGGTCGATTGTGGCGTCGAGCAGTGAATAGGTCAGAAAGCTGGCATCGTTGCCGCGGATACGCGAACCCTTGGTGTTGATCCGCTGGCGAATCGAATCCCACACATCCCCGCGGCTTTCCTGGAACGTCAGTACGGTTTTGTGACCCAAAAAGATAGAAATTTGCTCGCTGTTAAGGTGCTCGTCTTTGATCTGCAACATCCGGGTAATTATGAAAAGGCGGGCCTGAAACTCTCCTCCTTCTGCGCCGAAAGGTTCGACCTTGGGTCGTTGCGGCAAGTGGAGAAGGTCTTCGATGGCCAGTGGATGCAAATTATATTTGGTTGCCAGACCATGGATGACTTCCATGTCGGACAGACCGTCGACGTTGATCCAGCGCACAGCGGACCATTCAGGTCGATGTCGAGCCAGGAAGTCTTTCAAGCCATCAATCTCTTGCGTCAAGACGTTCTCAGGACAGTAGTCAACGCAGGTAATACGAACAGGCTCGTGGCCGCCTCGCAGCATGGGGATTTCATCGTGTTCAAATCCAGGCGCTGCCCCCGGAATGCGTTTGTGACCAACAGCCCTCAACTTCATAGTACGAGCCTCCTCCTCATCCCTCCGGTTTGCCTCCAAACATTCGAGCCAAGATGTCGAGGATAATGCTGATCAAAAGATATTACGCTGTCAACCTGAAGATGTCAAAGAATTCAGAAGTAGGGACTGTGACCTGACCGCGATTTTGTACCAATGCACATGAGAGAGTCTACATCTCAGATCCAGCGCGCAGGCACATGGATGTATCGTCGCCTAACCGGAAAGTTGATCCAAGCCCTTAAGAGTGGGATTGCAATCAACACTGAGGTTACCCCGCCGAAAGTCGCCTGGTGTTTATCGACAATTCTGCCGGGTTAGTTCAAAGTTGTGGGCGGATTACGCCGGACTCCGAAGCGACTCTTCCTTAGCTTAACGCTTCTGGGCCGTTGGCCTGAGCTTTGTAATTTCGCTCCCTTGGGGCGGAAGCAAGATGTACAATGGCGGCCCGCGTGGCCGCGCGATCTTGCCTCCTCTACGTTGTCGCCAGTCAATGCCCGCGGAGAACCTCAAGTGTCGATTGTTGTTCCAGAAAAATCCGAGTCACCACGCCATATTAATGGAGCTTTTACATGAGCAATATGAATCGCCGTGATTTCGTTTCAGTTCTGGTTGCGTCGCTCGCGAGCCCAGCGCTTGCCCAGACGGGTCAGAAAATTCCGATCATCGCGTCGGCAAACGCTGCGCCCCTGATCAAATTCGCTGCGATCGAGTTGGCGAAATACCTAGGCAGCCTGTTTCCTGCCTGCCGGTTTAGCGTCGCCGAAAAGCCACCCCAGGGCGGTTCCTACATTCGCCTCGGCACGCTTAAGGATTCGCCGCAGATTGCGAAGTACATTTCGAAGCCGGATCTTTCATCCCCGGACAGCTTTGCGGCAACGACCGCCCAGGAAGGACAAGCACACATTGGCATCATTGCGGGCGCGGACCCGCGTGGCGTGCTGTTTGGTGTTTATGCGCTGCTGGAAAAACTGGGCTACGGATTTTATCTCTCCTACGACGTTCAAGCCCAGGCTCGGACTGGCGCATTCACTTTTGATGGGTGGCAATTGGCCGATGCCCCGCTGATGGAGGAGCGCATCGTTTTCAACTGGCACAATTTTCTGAGCGGCTGTTCGGGCTGGAGTCTCCCGGATTGGCAGAAGTGGATCGACCAGGCCGCCAAGATGCGGTTCGCCTCCATCATGGTCCAC
>JADGNO010000091.1 GCA_017883405.1 Occallatibacter sp.
CCGATATCGCCAACCTGGTGAACGAAGCTGCCCTGATCGCGGCCCGCCAGAACCGAAAAGTCGTCACGATGTATGACTTCGAACTGGCCAAGGACAAGGTGATGATGGGCGTGGAGCGGAAGTCCATGATCATCTCCGACGAGGAGAAGTGGGTAACCGCGTATCACGAGGCCGGCCACGCGCTGGTGTCGTACTTCCGCGACCACTCGGACCCAATCCACAAGGTCACCATCATTCCGCGTGGAATGGCCCTGGGCGTCACCATCTTCCTGCCCGGCGACCGCCACAACTACACGCGCGAATATCTCGAGACCCGCCTGGCAACGGCCTATGGCGGCCGCGTGGCTGAGGAGATATTCCTTAGCCAGATGTCCACGGGCGCAGGCAGCGATATTGAGACGGCTACCGACCTTGCCCGCCGCATGGTGTGCGAGTACGGCATGAGCCGCCTGGGACCGCTCACCTTCGGCAAGAAGGAAGAGCAGATCTTCCTGGGACGCGAGATTGCCCAACATCGCGACTTCAGCGAGGAGACGGCGCGCCAGATCGATCTGGAAGTTCGCCGCCTGATCGACGAAGCGTATCAGTCGGCGCATTCCATTCTGGAATCGCACCCTGATGCGATGCACCGCATGTCGCTGGCCCTGTTGGAGCGTGAAACAATTGATGCTGAAGAAGTACGGCTGCTGATCGAAGGCAAGGAACTGCCTCCGATGCGTTCCATACTTGCGTCGCCGACCGATACCGGCAGCGGCACTCCGCAGCAGGTGCTCAAACCGGAACGCGGTGGCCCCGGCTATCCCGAGGGCTCACCTTCACCGGCGTAATTGCAGGGATCAGGTTTCAGGAATCAGGGATCACAACGGGCTGCTCTTCGGAGCAGCCCTTTTTTGCTTGTTGGCTCGCCGATGGTCGCGGCCGTGGATTAGAGTGGAGAGCGGAACCTGATTGAACAGTTGATCCGTCTAACGTAGGGTCTCAGGGACTTTGTCTATGCAAGTGATCGAGCGATGAACCGAAACAGCCGTATCTCGTACGTCATTATTGCCATTGTTGTGGTTCTGGTTGCGGGTCTGCATCTGGGCATGTTTCTACTGGCAACTTTGTTCGGCTATCTGGCACTGCAGATATTCTGTATCGGTGGTAGAAAATGGCTCAGCATTACGCTCTATGTGTTTGCGGTTATCGCCGTCGTTGGCGGCCTGGTTTACTTTTCCAATCTCGCTTACCGCACCTTTCCAAAGATTGCAGAAACTGCGATCCCTGCGATCGTTGGTTTCGCTGAAAAGAACGATATAGAACTGCCTTTCACTGACTATGCAAGCTTAAAGACTGAGGCTCTGGCCGAAGCCCAGGACGGATTCGCCGTGATTGGCAAATACGCAACAGCGGCGTCGTTTCAGTTTGTGATGGTGCTGGCCGGCCTTGTGGTGGCGCTCAGCATTTTTCTCGGTTCTGGCTGGACCACCGACCGAAGTGCCTCCGAGTCGCCGGAAAATCTGTACTTCACCGTGACTGGCGAACTGACGGCGCGGTTCAAATCGTTTTACGGCAGCTTCGCCAAGGTGATCAGCGCACAGATTCTGATTTCCGCCATCAACACCGCACTTACCGCCGGATTCCTGCTGTTGAATCATTACCAGAACTCAGGACTGCTGGCCACGTTCGTATTCCTTTGCGGACTGATTCCCATCGTGGGCAATATCGTCAGCAACAGTTTGATTGTGTGCGTCGGTTTCACTATTTCTGCGCGCACCGGGATCTATGCGCTGGTATTTCTGGTGGTGATCCACAAGCTCGAGTATTTCCTGAACAGCAAGATCATCGGCAAACGCATCAAGTGCCCGATGTGGCTAACGCTTGTCGGCTTGATTGTGGGTGAGAAGCTGATGGGCGTCCCAGGCATGGTGCTGGCGCCGGTAGCGTTGCATTTCATCAGGGTAGAGGCGTCGGCTATTCGAACTTTTTCCTCCGATCATCCGGGCATTCCATCCAGAGCCGATCACTCCGATTAGCCCCGAGCGTTCCATTGGATTATTTAAAGCCTTCTATTGACAAACCAGCCTGTTATGCCTACATTGTAGTTCTAATGAAAAAGCCTGCTTCTCTCGGAGAATTTGAGCAGATAGTTCTTCTGGCCATATTGCGGTTGCGAGATTGCGCGTACGGGGTAAGCATACGGGCCGAGATCGCGGAGCGCACTGGCCGCGAAGTTACGCCCGGCGCTCTTTATACAACCCTCGATCGTATGGAGGAGAAGGATCTGGTGCGCTCGTGGATGGGCGAGGCCACTTCAGAGCGAGGAGGCCGTCCCAAGCGCTATTTCGCAGTAACGAAGGCCGGCAGAGCGGCGCTGGTAAATGCTCATCAGGCATATCAAAGTTTACTTGAGGGTTTGGATTTTATTGGGGGCGCACATGCGAGCAGCATCATTTGCTGAGAAGCTACTGCGGGCCGTTTTAGGAAAGCAACGGGCTGCCGCTGCGATAGGTGATCTCGTCGAGATCGGCCGCTCTAAGGGAATTGTGTGGTTTTGGCTTTCGGTGTCTGGATGTCTGATCCGCACGCTGTGGCGGCCGGTTTTAGGCGTTGTTGTCGTTTTGTCCGCGACGAATTGGGCCCTCAATCTTTTCGTCATGACCGCAGTCAGTATTTATACAAAACATTTGCCATCTGTTGCTTGGCAACCATTCATGAATACTGTCTGCGCTCTGGGAGCCTTGATGTGCGGCGCAGGGTTTTACTCGGCAATTTGCTACGGGTTCTTTGATAGGTTCACGCAATTTGCGCTGGTGCTTCTCGGTCTGAGTGCCATGATGGTCTACGGCTGGTGGATTCCTGGCGTTCAGCCTGCCGCAGCGGTCTTTTTACTGTTTTTATTGGCGTACTTTTCCTTGGACTCGGAAAGAAGGTGGGCAATACTTACCGCCTCCATCATCGCGTTTGGATCAGTACTCACCTACGCGATTTCAATGTTCGTAGTGGAAGGTTATCGCCGCCACTTTACGCATGGACGTCCTACGGGTGGCGAGGAGTTCAGGGCGCATCCCGCCCTCCTCTTGTTGGCGTTTCTGGCGTGGCTCGCCACCGCTATAGTTCTTGGCGGCACATGTTCGTATATGCACAAAAGGTTCAAGAGAACGCTAAGCTGCACCCAATCATCCGGTGTGCCCGAATAGCGACTTCGTTATTTTCCGGCTTCCAATTCACGCACTGCACAATGGCTAAGAAGTATGCAATCGCAAAAAGGGCTGCTCCTAGGAGCAGCCCTTTTTGTATCTTGCCGGCCTTGGCTTAGCGGAAGATTTTGTAGGCGAGGCCCACGCTGCCGCCGTACGGATGTAACTGCGGCGTTACGAACCATTGCTGGTACTCGAAATCAGCGGCGCGCAAGACCCAGTGACGGCTCAGGTTGTAATCCACACCGCCGCCATAAGCGAGTACGGTAGTGTGGCCGTTGAGGAAGCTGCCGCCTCCCATGCCGACGAGCACTTTACCGTAGGGGTTGAACCGGCCGAACTCGTGGATGCTCACTTTGGGCCCGATCAGGTAAGTGCTCTGAGTGATACCGATGTACTGGTTGAAGTGCAGCCAGTTGCCCTCTGCCTCAACGCCGATGATGCGGTTGATTTTGTAATCGACATACGCTCCGATGCCGATGAGAGGATCACTGGACTGCGCGATGCCAAGGCCGGCGTAATTGGGTTGGAATGCCGATCCGAAACCGCCTGCGGATAGTTTGGGTTGATGTTCATATGCGGACGGCATGACCTGCGCGTAGACGGGGAGTGTCACGGCAGCAAACATCACGCAAAAAAAGGAAAAGGTAAATCTTTTCACGGGCATATACGCTCCATTTCTGGGGAATGCCAGCTCCGTCTGGTAGTCAGGTCAAGGCAATAAAGCAGCCTCTGGCACGGCGCGGAGCTTGATTTCGCCGGCCAGAGACTCGAAAGGGCGTTGCTGTTTACTGTGGGGTTGGTGTCGAAGCTGTTGCAGGCGCGGATTGCTGCGCTGCAGTGGTATCTGCGGGCGGCTGTGGTGCTGGTTGCTGAGCCGCAGCAGGCGGATCTCCGGCCGACTGTTGCTGCTGTGGCGCCGGATCAGCTGCTGCCGAATTGCCGGCTGGTGAAGCTGCCGGAGGCGCTGGCGGTGCGGCATGGGCCGTCTCGTAACGTTGCAGCTTGTAGAAGATGGGCGTTACTTCAAACGGCATCTTGTCGCGCGAGTTCATCGGCGCATAGCGCTTTGCATCGAGCATGTGCACGCTATCGTCCCACGGATCAACCTTGAGCCAGCTTCCCAGCGGCAAGGCTGCGGTCTGGTTCAGATCATCCCAGTCGATCTTGGGGGCCATGTGCTCCAGTTCAGACATCCACGCCGTGCCATCCGGCTTCAGCAGAGAGTCGCCAAGCTTCGGAGTGTTGAGTGCCTTCAGCTCCTGGCTGCGCTGTACGAGTTGTTCCCAGTACAGGCCCGCGTTTGGCATCTTGTCCTTGTACATGGAGGCCTGCAGATACTCCATCGCCTTTTTTGAAGCGCTGGCGTTGTCGGTGTCGTTGTGGTACATGTTGATGCGCTGGAAGGAAGACTCGTCAGGGAACAGCAGGCGATCGTTGAACGCGTAGCGCGTGTCGATGTGGTGTCCCATGGCGACGTGCGCCAGTTCCAATGAAATTACCGAAGCAATCGCTTCTTCGCTCGGCAGGCTGTCGAGCAATCCGCGGCTAAGCAGAATCGTGTTGCCCACGGTGGTAGCTTCAATAGTGTCCGTGAGCAGTACGCGGGTGTGAACCTGGTCAGTGAATGCAAGGTTGTTCGGCACAATCAAGTTGACGACGATCTGGTCCAGAACCTTGTTCTCGTATCCGCCCTGATCTTCCGGAGCAACCAGGCCGGCTTCAACCAGGCGATCGATCACGTTGTTTTCAGCCTGCGTAACCCACATGCGCGAGGCCTGCAGCGGACCTACGTCAGTGGAGTCGTTGCTGCGATCAACAGCGTCGTCCACCTTCACGCTGACATTCTCGCTGTCACGCGTAGGCAGCTTGAGTGAGTAGCCCCAGAAGTGCGTCTGCGCCTTCAGGCCGGTGGAATTCTTGCTGCCTTCCATGCGCTGCGTTTCTTCAACGTAAACGGCTACCGGCAACCAGATGTTCGGCTGCACATTCATGCGCCAGCTATCAAAGTGGAAGTAGTACTTGGATGTGTCCTCGTGCGGCGAGCCGGTGTAGGTGCCATTAAAGCGGACAACGTTGCCGCCCTGATCTTCAATCCAGATGCGGCCGTAGAAGCGGCCTTCGCCGGCGACTCTAGGGTGGGCGTCGAAGACCCATGTCCTGACGTTGCCAAGGAACTCGCGGCGAACGAAGCTGAACTCGTAATGCTGCTGGTCGAAGCCCTTCGGATCAATGAACATCATTTCCATGAAGCCAGTGTCTGAATAGGTGAACTTCTCCAGGCCGAGCAGCTTGGTAAGCGCCATCACCGCGCCGAGCGATCCCTTGAGTCCCAGAAAGCCTTTCCGGGTGGTGGACTCCGTGCGCGGCGCATAGCTTTTGTCGAAGAACGAGGAGCCGAAGTCGACGCGACTCAGAATGTACTGATCGTCCACGGGGACTTCATATAATTTCGCATCGGGGCGCGTGTCCTGGATGTAAGTTTCTACCAGGGGCGTACGCAGCTTGATGTCAGTGATCAGCAGCTTTTCGCGTTGGACAGCCTTCTCAACGAACGCGGCCTGTTCGGCGGACAATTGCCGAGGCTGCTCGTATTTGGGTGTCTTCTTCGCGTAAGCGCAGGACACTCCGATGGTAATAATCAGGAAGGTTAGGGATATCTTCCGAAAGTTCATAGTCAAGCTCCTAAGTTCTTCGTCCTTAATTCTTGCTTATGCCTGTTGCGTCCAGTTACTGGCTGCACGGCAATGTTGTTTTTCACGATCGCTTCAATCATTGCTACGCAAGCTGGAAGTTAATCGTGATGGTTGTTGTCAAATCGACCGGGTGTCCATCGCGGGTGGCCGGACGGAAGCGGATTTGTTGCGCAACCCGGCGCGCTTCTTCGTCCAAACCATGCCCTAGTCCCTTTACTACTCCCTGGACGACGACTTGACCATTAGCCAAAAAGGTTACGCGCAATACAACTTCTCCCTCAACTTTCAGCTGCCGGGCCTCAGAGGTGTATTGCACGGGAGGTTTCGAGATAACTTCGAGATTCGTGTTTGCAGGTGCGGCAGATACCTTTTGGACCGCAGGCGCGGCGGCAGTTACTGCCGGTATTCCGGCAGAAGCTACCTTGCCATAGGTTCCCGCTGAGGTACCGGTCGCTCCTGGAATTCCGGCAGAAGCTACTTTGCCGGCCATTCCCGCATTGGAGCCGGACTTAAGTCCATCGCCCATGCCTGTTGATCCAACTACTCCGTGGGGGGCGACTGCCGGGCCCTGCATTCCGCCATAAGGATTGCCGATGGCTGCGATGGTTGCCGGCCGTGTGGCATTTGGATTGGGCGTAACGCCGAATGTCTCTCCAAGGTGCACAGGAGCTGTCGACGGCTTTACCTGCGGGCTCTGCGCCGGCATAGCCGCTGTCAGGGCTGCCTTTGGCTGCGGAGCCAGAACAATTGCCGGCTTGGCCGCCTTCATCACCGGCATTGCTAGCTTGGCTTCCACCTGAATCGGCTTCGGCTCAGGAGGCTTGGGCTTCGGTATTTCAATCTTCGGAGCTTCCATCCTTAACTTGGGAGTCTCGGGAGGCGGCGGAAGCTCTGGCGGTGGCGGCTGCTTTACCTTGGGCTGCGCCGGTGGCGGCGTCGGCGCAATCAGCTCCGTCATTTCGTAGTGATGTTGCTCCAGAACATGCTTGGCCGTTGCACCTACGTACAGCACCACGGCCAGAATTATGCCGTTAATAATTGTGCTGGTCAGAAACGAAGCTGTGCTGCGCTCCGCCTCGGGTAGCGGACCAAAGTTGGTTCTGCCAGGGGTGTAATTCATTTCCATAATCTAGGTCCTCCCATGCGGTCGTCGAGAGGGCTCAACATCCTGGCCGTGACAAGGTCACGGGAACTCGTGCATTCGCACTGAGCGGTAACACCGCGTTGATCGATCAAGCTCGTGATTTCAATGCAAATCAAATTGAATACTCCCCACTAAATGCCAAATTTTCTGCCGTTGAGAAGACGCTCGCGCCCGCGCCATGCGATTGAATGCACGCTGATTCCAGGCGCGTTGCTGCCCGACACGAACGCCCCAACAATGTTTCCACGGCATAGTCCCGAAAGGCGCTTAACTTACCGATAATGGCGAAGGGCGCAGGGATGGAGGTAAAGCACGTGCAAAACAGCAGTTCTGGGCCACTTGCGCTGTTCGGACCGGTCGTGGCATGGAGTTTGTGCATACTTTCTCTCCAAGTTCCTACCAAGGCTTCCGAATCAAAACACGCATCTACTTGCCTGCCGCTGCGCGTCTTAAAATGTGTGCCGGAAATTCAACACCCGGCAAAGTTCCAGGAACTGCACGAACTTTTCTTTTAGGACAGATAGACCGTCCAGCTCAAGGAAGTAACCTGCCAAGAGCTACCCGACATCCCGTCATGCCCTATTGTAATAGACTCAAGGTAACCGAAATTGCTCTGGAAAGGACAGTCTTTTTTGTGAAGATCTTGGTTACCGGCGGGGCAGGTTATATCGGTGGCACAGTTGCGGGATTGATGGCCCAAAATGGCCATAACGTAGCAGTTTATGACAATCTTAGCCACGGCCGTCTCGATCTTCTTCCTCCCGGAGTGGACTTTGTCAAAGGTGAAGTTGCAGATCGGTCTGCAATTGAAAACCTTTTCATTGAGGCGAGGAAAACCGGGTACCCATTCGACGGAGTGCTCCATTTTGCGGCATTGATTGAAGCCGGCGAATCAATGAAAGTCCCTGAGACGTTCTTCCGCAACAACACCGCGGCGACGCTTTCTCTGCTTGAAGCGATGCTGGCCGAAGGGCCAAAGCGGCTGGTATTTTCTTCAACCGCAGCCGTTTATGGTGAGCCGGAAGTTGTGCCTATTCAGGAAGATGCCAAGCTGCTGCCGACCAACGCCTATGGCGAGTCGAAGCTGCTGGTGGAGCACATGCTAGGCTGGCTGAACCTCATTCATGACTTCCGCTATGCGTCGCTGCGCTACTTCAACGTGGCCGGTGCACCGGAAGGCGCTGACGGCAAGATTACGCGCGGCGAAGCGCATCAGCCGGAATCGCATTTGATCCCGCTGGTGCTCGATGTGGCGCTCGGCAGACGCGAGTCCATCAAGGTATTCGGTGACGATTATCCAACGTCAGACGGCACCTGCATTCGCGATTACATTCATGTTTCCGACCTGGCCGAAGCGCACCTTTTGGCGCTGAATGCGCTTGAGAAGGACCCCGTAACTAAAGATGGTCGCTACAACTTTCGTCCGCTCATCTACAACCTTGGTAATGGCAGCGGATTCAGTGTTCGCGAGGTAATCGAGTCGGCGCGGCGAGTAACCGGCCATCCGATACCTGTGGAAATTTGTCCGCGACGCCCCGGCGACCCCGCCGTTCTGGTAGCGAGCTCAGAGAAGGCAAAGCGAGAATTGGGATGGAAGCCGCGCTACACGTCGCTCGACGAGATCGTGCGCACCGCATGGGTCTGGCACCAGAAGCGCTACGCAAGCTAGCGGACCTTGTGGCGGAAGAGTGATTTCCGGTTAGACGACAACTCAATAGAAGCTCGCGAGGTGGAAAGAACAGGCTGCTTTGCAGCGCCATGCTCGGGCAACTGATCGAGCAGCACCACATTGAGCAGCGACCTGTGTACCTTGATGCGCCCGTTGTAATCAATGAAGCCGAGCGAGCGGAAGCGATTCATGAAGAAGCTGACACGGGACCGCGTCGTGCCGATCATCTCTGCCAAGGTCTGTTGCGTAATGTGAGGAAGCAATTGCTCCGGCTCTCCTGGCATTCCAAACTCAGCCATCAACAGAAGAATCCGTGCCAGACGCTTTTCGCTGTTGTTGAAAAGCTGATCGACAAGGTCAGCCTGGGCGCGCATGGCGCGCTCCAGCAGGAACTTCATGAACACGTCGGAAAACGCAGGCTCTTCGTGCAAGATGCGGATCATCTCGTTCCGCGTGATCTTGAATGCTGTGCAGGTGCTCAGAGCAGTCGCCGTGCATAAGCGCAGTCCAACCACCGACGCCATCGCCGAGTGCCCGACAAAATCACCCGAGGAGAGAAGCGTGACGGTGGCTTCTTTGCCGGATTTCGAAACCACGGTGAGTTTTACCCGGCCATGCTGAAGATGAAAGACTGAGTCTGCCTGGTCTCCCTGGGTATAAAATCTCTCGCCCGTTTTCAATTCGACAATGCTTCTGCCAAGACAGGCATGCGCGAGAAAGACTGCTGGGTCAAATGTGGAACTGCCCGTATTGGCCATCGAGATGGTACCTCTTTCGGGATTACTTTGAAACCCCGTCTGCCCTGCCGTCTGTCGTCCGCGGGCACAATCTTCAAAAAACTATCTTAGCGGAAAAAGAAATTCCTGCGACAGAGACTGCGAAGCAGGCCCTGTCTGGCATTTGGGGAGGCCGCAACTTTCAAGGTCAGTCTTCTGCTCAATGGTCATCCATATGATGGGGTCATCCATATGATGGTCTGATCCATCATCCTAAGGGCTCAGGGAACGTGTCCGTTCTGAATTGCTCACCTTCGGATTATTTGGAGGAGTTTCTAGCTGAACGAACATTGAAAACTTCTCTGATGCACCGCAGCCCGCAAGTTATAAAGGGCCATAAAAGGCACCACCGCATCGCAACGGCGTGAACGGGTGTGTTGACTGCGAGGGATTATTTAGCAGGAATGAGCAATTCTGAGCAGAACGCGAGCATCCTTTCACCTAGTCTGGACATCCACGCCACCGAATGCCATGAACTTTCCTTCATTCGTAAAGCGTGGAATGCAAGGAGTTCGACAATGACTACACCAAGCCCATTCGCCCATCGGAGAAATCCTGACGCATCGATCGACGCAATCTGCACGAAGTGTTTCAAGACCATCGCGTCAGAAAACAGCGAGAGCAAGCTGAACGCCCATGAAGTACGCCATTTGTGTGACCCATACTGGTTGTACTCGTCGACCCCAAATTATCTCCGGTAGTGCACTTCTCCGCGCACCTAAGGCAAAAAACTCGGCCAGGTTGCTGGAATTCCATGCTCGTCGATGGAACTACGATCTTGGCCCAGTCACCGGCAACCCGGAAGGTAATATGCCGCAAACACCCCCGGGCCCGCAGACGGTCATTCTCGACCTGGTCGTAAGCAGCAAATTAACAGCAGACCTGCGTGGCCTACTGAATCCTTGATGATCTCCCGCTCCTCTAATAGAGTGAAGTTTGCGGCACGGGCGTCAGGCTCGTGACCGGCAGAGGTCTTCCCCGGATGGTTACAGACAATAAAAAGGGTTTCTGGCGGGCTTTCCTCGATTTCTTTGTGCTGTTTAGCGGGATTTCGACGGCCTCCAATCTTGCGCGCACGCAGGGTAAGCCGCTGCTGACGCGCGGCCTGTTTCTGTTCCGCTCCGGCAGAGGCAGATAGTCGATTAACCCGGAGGAGACCACTGGGGCACTGCTGTCCCATGTCCGAAAATCCGGACATGGGGCACCCATTCCTGGTGGTGGATTGAATCCCATCACTATTGATCTACTTGGTAGAATCAAAGCAATGGCACTCACTCGCCAACAGGCTCTCGACTATTTCAACTCGCCCGACTTGATTGGCCTCGGCTTCGAGGCTGACGCAGTGCGCCGCCGTCTGCACCCGGAGGGCGTGGTCACCTACATCATTGATCGCAACATCAATTACACAAACTACTGTACGGAGTACTGCACATTCTGTGCCTTCTACCGGCCGCTGCCGAAGAATGGCGAGAGTGATCCGAAGTCCGACGATGGATACATCCTCGACTTCGAAAAGATTTACGAGAAGATTGCCGAAACACTGGAGATGGGCGGCACCGGCGTCCTGATGCAGGGCGGCATTCATCCCGATCTCAAGATCGACTGGTTTGAACGACTGTTCACTGGAATCAAGCAGCGCTTTCCGCAGATTTGGCTGCATTGCCTTTCTGCTTCAGAAGTGCTGGCGATTGCTGAATACTCCAACCTGAGTTTGCGCGATACCATTGCGCGTCTTCGCGATGCAGGGCTCGATTCCATTCCTGGCGGCGGCGCTGAAATTCTGGACGATGAAGTGCGGCACCGCATTGCTCGCTTGAAGTGCAACACCGAAGATTGGGTCAGCGTTCATCGCACCGCGCATCAGCTCGGCATGAGGACCACAGCCACCATGATGTTCGGCGTGGGCGAAACGTTCGAACATCGCATCAATCATTTCGAAGTGGTTCGCCGTCTGCAGGAAGAGACCGGCGGCTTTACCGCGTTTATCCCGTGGAGCTTTCAGCCGAAGAACACTGCGCTCGGCGGTCGCGGCTGGGAAGAAGCCACCAGCGTGGAGTATCTGAAGGTGCTGGCAATTGCACGGCTCTATCTGGACAACATTGAAAACGTGCAGGCAAGCTGGGTGACGCAGGGTTTGAAAGTGCTGGAACTCGGCCTCCACTTTGGCGGCAACGATGTTGGCTCCGTGATGCTTGAAGAAAATGTTGTGAAAGCCGCGGGCACTTCAAACTGCACAACGGAAGAAGAGCTGCGGCGTATCATCCGCGATGCGGGATTTAAGCCGGTGCAGCGCGACACCTTGTACCGCACCATGTTCCTGAATTAGGCAGGCACCTTCCGCATTTCCGGCAAAATCCTTCCTGCGTTCCTGCAAAAGTCACACCATCTCGCGCCCGGACTTGATAGCGTTGTAGTGGATTGATTTCAGTGTCGCGGAGGCAGCGGTGGCAAGCGAGAATCAGGGCAGCGGAGCAGGGGAGATTGCCGTAGTAACAGGAGCAGGCAGCGGCATTGGGCGCGCGGTGGCGGTTACGCTACACAGCGCGGGCTACACGGTTGTGCTGGCGGGCCGCAGGCTCGATGCGCTGCAAGACACTGCCGCGCAAGCCGGCGACACAGACGGCCGAGCGCACTGCGTTGCCACCGACGTGAGCAATCCCCAGCAGGTGAAGGCGCTGTTTGATTTTGTGCGCGAGCATTTGGGCAGACTTGATGTGCTGTTCAACAACGCCGGCACCAATGTTGCGGGAGTCAACTTTGAAGACCTGACCTACGAGCAATGGTCTTCGGTAGTCGGCGCAAATCTGACCGGCTCATTTCTCTGCGCACAGCAGGCATTCCAAATCATGAAGGCGCAGCAGCCGCAGGGCGGCAGAATTATCAACAACGGATCGATTTCAGCTTATGTGCCGCGGCCGCATTCCGCTCCATATACCTCGACAAAGCACGCCATCACCGGATTGACGAAGAGCATCTCGCTCGACGGCCGCGCCTACGATATTGCCTGCGGCCAGATCGACATTGGCAACGCCGCAACCGATATGAGCGCGCGCCTGGGTGTGGGCGCATTGCAGCCCAACGGCGATGTTATGGCCGAGCCAAGAATGGACGTGCAGCACGTAGCCGACGCGGTGTTATACATGGCCAACCTGCCGCTCGATGCAAACGTGCAGTTCATGACGGTGATGGCAACAAAGATGCCGTATGTGGGGCGCGGATAGAGGCGTTACAACTAACGGCCAATAGCCGACCGGTCGCCTATTGGCTGCAATCCTGGTCCCCCTGACGAGCCAACCTGATTAAGAGCCTGCTTTGAAAGCGCCGCTGAGGCTGCAGGATAGCTGTGCCCTCTGCTGCTGGCGCCCCATTGAGAATGATGTTCGGCGAATGTGGCCATTGTGAGCTATAAGGAGCAGACCTCTGTCGCAGGTTGCCGTACGGTGAGCCTTAGGATTGAGAGGAATCACATGAGAGAAGAGATTGTTGAAACGACTCCCAGGACATTCTCCGGCGCACTTTTAGGGGCGATCGCATTGTCCATGCTTTTGGGGATCGGCGGGGTTCTCTGGTGTTACAGCCTGAGCAATAGACTTGCTGCACAGCAGCAGGCCATGACCAATTCCACAGCTCAGAACGCCAAGCTGGCGACAGAACTGCAGGATACCGAAGGGCGATTGAACGTTGCCACGGACGAGCTGAAGACTTCGCTCGGATTGACACAGCAGCAACTGGATACGCGCTCGAAGGAGTTGCAGGTCCGCGAGTCTCGCGGGGAGAAGACGACAGCACGTTTGGCAACCGCGCAAAAGCAGACCGAGGGGCAGGTAGCTGCGGTCTCCAGCGCCGTGACCGACGTGAAGACGGATGTGGGCGGAGTAAAAACCGACGTTGCCAAGACGCAGAGCGACCTTGCCGAAACCAACACTCAGTTGACCTCGATGAAGGGGGATCTGAACGGCCACAGTACCTTGATTGCGCGTAATGGCGAAGAGCTGGAGATTCTGAAGCACAAGGGCGACCGGAACTATTATCCGTTCACATTGGTCAAAGGGCAGAAGAAACAGGTGGGGACGGTCAGCCTTGAATTGAAGCGAGCTGACTCGAAGAGAAGCAAGTTTACCCTGGCTGTCTTTTCCGATGACAAGCAATACGAGAAGAAGGACAAGAGCCTGAACGAGCCGCTTCAATTCTTAAGCGGCAAGGATCCCTTGTTGTTTGAAATCGTAGTTAACAACGTGAGCGCCAGGAATACGGTGACTGGGTATCTGTCTTCTCCGAAGGGCGCGCCCGGACCAGTAGTTGTCGCCGAGCGATAGAACGCTTTTGGGATGTGTGGCCAGTGGCCTACATCTTAACTTCCAATCGCTGAAGTGGATTCCTCTGTCTTGCTTTTGAGAACTGGGAATCCACTTTGGTTGTGATACCTATCCATGAAAACCTTACTGAAGGAGCTACGGCAACGGCTCTTGCCGATAGAGATCAGCAGTATGCCGCACCGTAATGGCAACGGCCATCACAAACATTCCGGCCGCTGCAATGACCCCACCGATATCGAACAGCAGAAGCCGGTGGCCGAAGAGCGTTGAGTTCGGACTGCGCAGCAATGCCAGGTTGCCTATGATGAGCAGGATGCGAATCTCAGTGGGGCCGAAGAAGCCCTGCGACATTTGAAAGCATGACAGCGTGTACGTTGCCAGGTAACTCTCGCTTGAGAGCAGCAAAAATGCAATGAGCATGGCGATGGCGGTTTGCCAGTGCAGAAAGCCTGAGCATGCCAGGCCAGTCATGAGCGCGACCGATCCAAAGATATCGACGATGTGATCGACATAGAAGCCGTAGCGCGGGCGTTGCTGCAGGCGTACGCGGGCCAGCGTGCCGTCGAGCGAGTCGCCAAGCCAGTTGAGCGCAATGCACACAATCACCAGCAGCAGCGCGTAGCGGTTGTAGCGCGCGAGCGCGTAAAAGAGTCCTGCTGCAATCTGTGCCGAGAGACCAAGCAGCGTGAGCTGGTCTGATGTAAGCCATGCCGGCGCGTGGCCGGCCATCCAAACCAGGGCGCGCTTCTCTGTTGCGGCCGTCAAGGAGCGATTGATTCGTTGCGCGGATTGAAAATCATGATTGGCATTTGCCGCAGTCGCATTCATGGTATTTGCCTTTCGTTATTTCTTAAGCGCATTACAGGTAGCGCGCAGAGTGAATTCGAGCGATTCTCGGGGAACGCTTTCAACGAACGGCCCGATAGCCCAGCCCAGTCCGGTGGGAATGGCGCGCGTGAGCGAGACCGACTCGATCTGCATGTAGAGTCCGCCGTCGCGTTCTTCGTAGCTCCAGTAAGTATTGAGCCGCCAGAGAAATCCGTGATCTTCGCCCGGGCCAAGCGCTTGTTCTTTGGGCGTGCCTGCGGACTCGATTTCCGAGGTCGTGGTGCTGCGCGAGAGGCTGTAACCGCGGAGCGTGCCAGTCCCGGCAAGATCGGGATGTGCAAACGTAACGTCGTAGGCAGTATCCAAAACTACGGTGATCACGTGGTGCTGTTTGACTCGCATTACCACCTGGTAATGATCCCCCTGTTGCGAGAGGATTCTGGCCTGCATAACCTGCGGCGCATAGTACTGCGGATAGGCGTTGAAATTGCGCATCAGCCGTTCGAAATCCGCAGCCTTAGCGCCGGGCGCAAATGCGGTTCCGCGCCAGTGGTGCAGCATGGCTCCGGAGAAACCCGGCGGTGATTCCGGCGCCAGCGTTTCGATCATTAGCTCGCCGTTGCGAAGGCGGCCTTGGTCCTCGGAGGCGAGGAAGCCGCCGGCAGACCGATGCTGCTGCGCCAGCCGTGACTCAACCGTGTTTATGTAGGCGTTGAAGCTTGCTGCTGCGGCCGGTCTGGGCGCCGCGACGGCCCGGCAGGGAACTGAAACCGCAACCGCGGCAATGATCGCGCAATATACAAGAGTGCTGCGAAGAGCGGAGCCGAGCGTGTCTGCGGATCTGTTAACCGGAAGGCTCCCGTTGCAATGCGTCATGGAATGGACGTTACTCCACCGGAAGTTGGAGAGCAATGCACGCCGGCTCAATCGTGCAGGAATGTTTCTCACACCGCAAATGCACAGGCATGTGTAACTTGCCGGAAGTTGTACATTGGCCGGGAACATTCCTGGAGGAATCGCATCGAGTACACTTGACGCAAAGATATGACTGGGCCACGGCAGTACCAACGCTACCGCTTCGGAGCCTTTGAGGCGGATGCCGGAACAGGCGAGCTGCGCCGGCATGGAATGCTGATCCGGTTAAACGGACAGCCGTTTCAACTGCTCTTGCTGCTGCTTGAGCGCCAGGGCGAACTGCTGACGCGCGAAGAGATCGTGTATGAATTATGGTCAGACGGAACGATTGTCGATTACGAACACGGCGTCAATTCAGCGGTCAACCGGATTCGTGACGCGCTGGGTGACTCGGCTACCGACTCAAGATACGTGCAGACGCTTGCTCGCCGAGGTTACCGTTTCATCGCTCCCGTTGAACGGTTCGACTCTGCCGCAGCGTCCACGCCCTCCTCGGCACCAGCCAGCGGCGGAGAGTTAGGGCGCATAGAGCAGGCACTCGATTCCTTCGACAAAAGGACAGGCGCCTTGACACGGCTGCTGGCCACGCCGGAAGATCTGCCGAACGCTCCGCATCGCATTGTGCAAGCGCTCTTCATCCTGCTGCAGGTAATGTATGTGGGGTTTTACATTGGAGCGCTCGCAAATCTGCACGAGATCGAGATACTCATATCGCCATTGGACCATGCGACGCAGGTTTACATTCTGCTGGTATTCACTGCTGCGATTATGATTCCGGTGCGCGCGTTCCTGATTTTCGCAGTGCTCTTTCATGCGCCGGGCTTGCGAGGGAAATATTTGAAGCTGTGGCCTTTCTTGCTGTTGCTGGATGTGCTTTGGTCGCTGTCGCCGTTTCTGCTTCTGAACCACATGAATTTTGGCCTCGCGTTGGCTTGTACAACATTGCTGGTGTATTCGCCGTTTGCTCAGCGCTCGTTGATCTTGATGGGTGCCGCAGGCGACCACCTCGAAGTTCAGGCTCAAGGCGAGAGCCGAAAGAGTCGCTGACATTTTTCCGCAGCAATTTTGTAAAACCGCAACCGCTGGCGCGGCCCAATCATCTATGTTTTAGCTATGACCATGGTTGAAACAAGCTCCCTTCGCACTCTTGGCAATTCGGACCTTCAACTGACCCCGATTGGTTTCGGCGCCTGGGCAATTGGCGGCGGCGACTGGAAATTCGCCTGGGGGCCGCAGGACGATAACCAGTCGATCGAGGCAATTCATCGCGCACTCGATCTCGGCATCAACTGGATTGATACGGCCGCGGTGTATGGGCTGGGCCACTCGGAAGAAGTGGTGGCGCGCGCACTCAAGTCGACATCGCACAAGCCGTATGTGTTTACCAAGTGCGCGTTGCGCTGGAACGAAGATCGAAGCATTTACAACTCAATCAAGGCCGATTCAGTGCGGCTGGAGCTTGAGGCTTCTCTGCGCAGGCTGAATGTGGAGACGATTGACCTGTACCAGATTCATTGGCCGAATCCCGACCCGGAGATTGAAGAAGGTTGGGGGGAACTGGCCAAGCTGCAGCAACAGGGCAAGATTCGCTGGATTGGGGTTTCGAATTTCAATGTGGAGCAGATGAAGCGCGCGCAGAAGATTGCACCGATCACCAGTTTGCAGCCGCCTTACTCAATGCTGCGCCGCGCGATTGAAGCTGAGATACTGCCTTTCGTCCAGGAGCAGGGAATCGGGGTTATCAACTACTCGCCAATGTTATCCGGCTTGCTGACGGGGAAGATGACTGCTGAGCGCGTGGCGGCCATGCCTGCCGACGACTGGCGCCGCAATGCGGTTGAATTCAACGAGCCCAGACTGAGCCGCAATCTGCAACTGGTGGAACTGCTACGCGAGATTGGCGGCGGACACGGCGTTACCGCCGGCGTTGTTGCGGTGGCATGGACGCTGCATCACCCGGCGATTGCCGCGGCAATTGTTGGAGGCCGCAGCGGAAAGCAGGTTGAGGAGATTGCTCCTGCATTGAACTTCAGACTCAGCCAAGAAGAGTATGTGCGCATCAATGCGTTCCTGGCGGAAAACGCGACGTGACGCTGCGTTGAGCGCAAACAAAAACCCCGGCACTTTGCCGGGGTTTTTGTTTGATTCCAGAGTGCGGTTGCGCCTTACATTGCTGCTACGAAATCCGGTACCAGGACTGCGGCGTGTTCCTGAAGCAGTTGCGTCATCCGAGCGGCCATTCCCGTGTAGATTGAAGCGGCGCGATAGGCGTTAACGCGTACACCCTCGCTGGCTTGGGTGAAAGCATATTGCACAAGGGCAGTAAGAACGCAGACTCGAATCTGCATTGCATCGCTGTGCAGGGTCTCAACTAGAAGTCGATCGACGCCTTCGCAATGCTTGGCTGCATAGTCCGCCATTTCGAGCATGACCCGGGCATTTTGATAAATGACCCACAAACCTTTTGGGCCTTCCATGCGGCGCCAGGCGTCCTCAGGTGTGGCGCTCAGGCCCTCTTTCCAGAGGAACTGGTCACTGAGTTCTCGAGCGCTCCAGTCGAGGCGTAATTTGGCCAGGAGGGAATCCCAAGTCTCGGCGTTGCGGCGTCTGACGCTCATCCTCCAACGGACGAGATAGAGCGTGATGGCCACAAGTGCTGCGATTTGAACCAAGGGCAAAATCATTCGTACTCCTCAAACCGGGTCTGTGCAGACGCAATCGGCTGCAACTTTCCCAGCTGGACTTCCATGTACTTTCAGAAGGTAGCAGATATTTATCTCGTATGCATCTGAATTCATGGGGTTTGCTCTGCCACTTTAGTTGTAGTTGCCAAAATCCAGAGGCATAGCGCCGACAGATAGCTGGCCACCAGAAGCTGGTCGAGCCAGTGATATTGCATGCTCGCCATGTTGCGGGTGTGGAGCACCACAAC
>JADGNO010000017.1 GCA_017883405.1 Occallatibacter sp.
CCTGACAAAAACTCAAGCGCCGCGCCGCAAATCCTACCCTGACACGGCCCCATGCCACATCGCGTTTGGAGTCTGGCTGGACGTAGCGATCGCTGCTGCTGAAGTGCGCCCCACCGGACATCTTCACAACGGCATACGATTGTGTCACTTTGTGCAAGATGCCGAAGCTCCTGTCTAAGCTCGAAGGCGCGGTCCATTGCGTGTGCTAACTTCCCAAGCGCCATTCGTCTACTGAAGAGCCGGACCGCCTGGTCCATATTTTCTGTCGCAGTCAGTCCGGCAATTCGTCCTTCCACCAAAGCCAGATCGAGGCCACCAACACCCGTGGATTCGCCAACGCTGAAAACGTGCTCCACCGAAGTCCGCTGCCACTCGTCGACTTTGACCTTGCCCGATACCAGCACGCATCCGAAGGCGGGGGGCAGTTCGGCGTTCGGGATCAGGTGGAATCCGCAAGCGACCATATCGCAATCGATCGTTTTTGCCTCAGTCCCGTTCGTAACGGTTATAGAGCGCACGCAATCTTCACCTGCTGCTGAGACGGGCCACCACCCGCAGCGGAATGGTGAACTGCGTAGTTCGGCACCGAACCCTAGTGCGGACCATAGCGTCGCTGGTCGCGTAAGCAGTGATACAGCAAACCGAATCATGCGGCTCCAGGGGCTCTGCTCGTAAATACCCTCGATTTGCGCACCTTTCGATTTAAGGAATGCCGCAACCGCGAGGAGAAGCGGACCAGTTCCCGCGACAACGATCCGTTTCCCTTGAACTGGGAATCCTGACTTCACAAGCGCCTGCAGTCCCCCCGCAGCAAACACATTCGGCAGCGTCCATCCAGGAAATGGCAACAGAAGCTCGCGCGCACCTGTGGCAAGGATCGCACTGCGGAAAGTAATCTCGATTGCCTCGCTCTCGCTCTCGGCGAGCACCAACCCTTCACCGAGGTGTCCAACCACGCGCGTGGACGACAGTAGCATGGCTCCGCATTCGCGAAGACGTCCAAACCAGAAAGCTGCATCGCGGCCAAGTGCCCCGCGTCGCGCTGATTCGTTGGTCGATGCGCGCCAGATTTGACCGCCCGGAAACGCATTGTCGTCAACCAGAATGACCTTCGCGCCTGATTCTGCCGCAGATACGCAAGCGGCAATCCCGCCAGGTCCCGCGCCAATTACGAGGACATCGCAGATGAGTTCGCGTCTTCTACTCATCTGTGCTCACCACCATGCCGTCTTCGCAAATCACCTGGCATGTGCGCTGCTGGGTGCGGCGATTCACGGTTGCCCGGCACTCAAAGCAAATGCCCATTCCGCAGACCGGGCCCCGCGGTTCTCCTTGCACTGACCTGCGAATTCCCGATCGGTTGATCAGGATTGCAGCAGCAACCGTCGTGCCGGTACGCACCTCGACCTCGCCGCCATCAATCGTCAATCTTACAGTTCTAGGCATGGGCCATCCGTTCGACCCTCGAGGGAAGATAGGGTTCGAGAGGAATTGCAGGAGAGCCACCGTCGAAATGAGCCGACAGCAGCTCGGCAGTTGCAAGCGACGTAGTGATCCCGAGCCCTTCATGTCCGGTGGCGAGAAAAATCGTCTCGTCCTCTGGCCACGGACCCACAAGCGGAAGTTTGTCCGGTGTCGCTGCGCGGTAACCAGTCCATGTGCGGATGATTGAACATTCGGCGAGCCCTGGCATATATGTGACGGCTCGTGCCAGCATCCTACTGAGGATCGGAAAGTCAATGGTAGCGGGTGAGTCGAATTGCCTTGAAGATCCGATCAATACCTGCCCGGTGATGCGTGGCTGCACGTTGAACGCAACTGAGTCCTCCGCCACCGAATGCGCACTCTTCAAGTATCCAAGTTCGACGACCTGATGATGCAGGAAGCCCGGATATCGATCTGTAATCGCCAGGTGCCCCTTCCGTTTTCTGATCGGAATCCCCGCCGTCAACTCCGCGGATCGCTCGCCTGCCGCATTGACAATCCTTCGCGACTTCAGGCGTCGGCCGTCGCGAAACACAGCAGTTCCGTCCCCGATTGCCGAAATCTCACCATCGATCACTCGCGCACCATGGGCAACAGCATCTTCCATCATCGACTGGGCTACCATGGGCGCATACACCACTGCATCGCAATGGACCAGCAGCGCTCCCACCAGGTGTCGACTGAGTTCGGGCTCAAGTGCCATCAGCGCATCGTGATCCAGAATCTCGGTAGAGACGCCATGCGTCTGATAGAAAGAGTGCTTGCGCGTAACCTCATTCATTTCCTCGCCGTCGGCCGCTACCCACAGCGTTCCGCATTGCTGGAATTCGGCGGTCGGTGGAAGCGTCTTGGCAAGACTCTGC
This sequence comes from Occallatibacter sp., assembly GCA_017883405.1. Lineage (GTDB taxonomy): Bacteria > Acidobacteriota > Terriglobia > Terriglobales > Acidobacteriaceae > Telmatobacter. Next base: position 2,349 of record JADGNO010000017.1, read on the forward strand.
CACAGGCTCTGCGAATATTTGGTGAGTAGAAACTGCGCCGGCGAATCGTCCATCACTACGATGTGCCCCATACCGGCAGCGGTCGCTCCGAGCCCGGCGCCCATGCAGTCAACAAGCGCAACCTGCATGCCGTTCCTGGCGAATCTGGCAGCACACGCGGCCCCAACAATTCCACTGCCCACAACAATGCAGTCAAAAGTCTCAGTGCTCATGACGGAATTCCCATGCAGAAAGGATCCGCCACGTTGAAAATCAAGTCAGACTCTGCATTGATGAACGCTCTGCCGGTAATCCTGGGGATCACCGCACCCTCGTGAATCCTGAAGCTAGCTTCAAACACACTGCCAATGATGCTCTCCTGACGCCAGATCTCAGCCGGCTTCAATTTTCCGTCGGCGTACAGGCATGCTAGTTTTGCGCTGGTTCCAGTGCCGCACGGCGAGCGGTCGTATGCGCCACCCGGACAAAGAACAAAGTTCCTGCTATCGATTCCCGGAGTGGGCGAATCAGCGAACAGCTCTACGTGGTCAATCTCGCCTCCATTATCGCCCGTAATGAATTGCGAGGCGAGAGCCCTGCGGATAGCCAGCGTGAATCTGGTCAGGTTTGGAATCTCCGATTGGACCAAAGGGAAGCCGTGATTACCAGCGAGGAAAAACCAGTTTCCGCCCCAAGCAACGTCTCCTGTAACCGGTCCAAAACCCGGCACTTCAATGGCAACGCCGCGCGTGCTGCGATAACTTGGGACATTCTCAATTGTGATGCGTCCGTCTTCGCGCAATTCCGCAGTAACAACTCCGACGGGTGTTTCAATCCTGTGCAGCCCTGGATAGATGCGCCCAAGGTGTGCCAGCGTAGAAACGACGCCGATCGTACCATGACCGCACATGAGAAGATTCCCGACGTTGTTGAAGAAGATTACGCCGGTTACGCATGATGGATCGCAGGGCTCCTGAAGTAGCGCTCCAACTAGAACATCGGAGCCGCGGGGCTCGTTAACAACTCCGTTGCGAAATGCGTCGTGGTTCTTAGCAAATGCAATGAGACGTTCAGCTAATGGGCCATTGCCCAAATCCGGACCGCCCGCTATAACTGTTCTCGTTGGCTCACCGCATGTGTGCGAGTCGATCACGCGTACTCTGCTGGAATTCATCTGTATTCCCACAAGCGATGACCAAAATAGTGTACGAGATTGAATACAATCACGCAAAGCAAACTAGCCGCGGCCAATTTGCGAGGCCGATGCACCTCAACAGAGGGCTCCTATATTGATCTCACAAACGCAATGTAAAACAGCTCGGAATCCAGTCCGTCCGTGCTAAAGTCGAATGGAAATGACACAGTTTTTGACACCGGAACAAAAACTCATCTCCCTGGGTCTTACCCTCCCCCAGTTGCCCGCGCCGGGCGGCAATTACGTGTCTGCAAAACAAATTGGCGATCTGGTTTACCTGGCTGGAGCTGTCTCGACCGGGCCGGCCGGCGTAATTACCGGGACAGCGGGCGCAGGCAGCACAATCGAGGATGGCTACGCTGCGGCACGCGCATGCGCCCTCACCCAGCTCGCCATCCTCAAACGGGAACTCGGCTCTCTTGACCGCGTTGCCGAGGTGGTTTCAGTGAACGGCTATGTAAATGCCGCGCCGGGCTTCGGCGACTCGCCTGCAGTGATTAATGGCGCGTCCGATTTGTTGGTGGAGGTTTTCGGAGAGGCGGGCCGCCACGTTCGCGCAGCCGTCGGAGTGAGCGCATTGCCACGCAATGCACTGGTGGAAATTCAAATGACCGTAAGAGCAAAGCAATCATGACCGAGCACACGATAGCCGCCGAACCCACCCATTCAGTGTGGGACCGTTCACTGGAACCTCGCCTGCGCATCGAGCCAGGTGACGAAGTCCAGATTGAGTGCGTTGATGCTAGCGGCAGACAGGTGCGGCCCGGTATGAAAGCAGCGGAGTTTCTGACCATCGACCGCAACCGCATTCATGCTCTCACTGGCCCCATTTGGATCGAGGCCGCGGAGCCGGGCGATGTGCTGGAAGTCGAAGTGCTGGCAACTCGTCATAGCGGCTGGGGTTGGTCCAGCGTGATCGAAGGGCTAGGCTTTCTCAAGGATCGCTTTCACCGGCCTTACATTTTTCACTGGGATCTCGACGGTGAGACTTCCCGTTCAATGGCTCCAGCGGTAGTGCCGTTGCGGCCGTTCCTTGGCGTTATGGGTGTGGCGCGCGCAGATGACGGCGCTTTTCGCACGCGTCCACCAGGACCATTCGGAGGCAATCTTGACGTGCGCGAGTTATGTGCAGGTTCCAAGCTTTACCTGCCGGTCTACAACCGCGGAGCGCTCTTCAGTTGTGGCGACGGCCATGCGGCGCAGGGCGATGGTGAAGTCTGCATCAACGGCATCGAATGTCCGCTTGACGTGACGCTGCGCTTCAATCTGCATAAGAGCCAGAGGCTCACGGGTCCTCTAGTGGAGGCTTGCGAAACCGTCGCGCCGGATTCAACCGCCAATGCATGGGTAGTTGTGGAGACGGGAACCGATCTGGCTGAGACAGCTCGCGCAGCAACCAGCCGCATGGTCGATCTACTGGTTAGCCGATGGGGATTCACCGAGATACATGCATACATTCTGTGCAGCGTTGCTCTCCGGTTGCGATTGAGCCAGGTAGTCAACGAGCCAGTGCACACCGTTAGCGCCGCGCTCAGCAAGCAAATTTTGCCTGACAGGAGACTTTTTCCCGCTTGATGACTATCGACGACCCGGAGGTTGTGGCAGAATTGCGGGCGCTCTATCTTCGCTATGAAGAGGCGCTCGTCTCGAATGACGTCGACACATTGATGGC
>JADGNO010000092.1 GCA_017883405.1 Occallatibacter sp.
AGAAGAAATTTCTCGACGCTACCCAAACAAGATACGAGAAGAAAAACTGGTCGAGCGTCATGCTCATGAACTGCGCCAAATGCGCTGCCCTCACGCCGGAATATGTCAATTCAGCAACTGGGCTCGAATTGCATCAGTTCAAATGGTTGGGAGACGAAGAATTGATTGGGGGAATTCCGGCCGCCTGGAATCATCTGGTCGGTTACGATAAACCTCGAAAAGATGCTTCCCTTGTACATTTCACGATCGGCGGGCCTTATTTCAACGAATACGATTCCTGCGAATATGCCCAAGAATGGCTGCGTGAACGCGAGAGCATGCTGAAGGTGGTCCAGAGTCCGTAATTCGGTAGAAAAGTCCGGATTGTCTTGGGGTCCAAACCAGAATTATTCAGTTACTTGTAGGCAACACACTGCTCACATATTGTGCCGGTAACATCCTTTCGCAGATGCGCCTCGCGAAGATTTGTGAAAAGACTGCTATTCCAGCCATCCATAAACGAGACCTCGTTCAGATCGGCCATCACCCAGCGGTCACCCGCATCAAAGCAGCAGGCAGAAAGCTTTCCATCATGGGTAATGTGTCCTTCTGTGAAGGCAGACCAACAGGGAAGCGGCTCCCGCAGCGCTCCAATGCGCCCCTGATTCCCTGCTGTTGGACGGTAACCCAACTCTTCCTCACGTTGGGTGGTCATGCTGCCCATTGAGTAAAGTGGGAGCCAATAGTGTTCGTCAACATAAGGGCGAATTTCATTAACCAGAGCGAGCATGCGCTCCTGCTGTTCACCATTGTACTGAATGCTTGAGGCGTATAAACCACAGCGGTAGCCGCCTTCCTCCCGAATTTTTTTTGCCGCCTTGAGGTTGGCGAGCGAATCGTGGAAGAGTTTGGTCTTTACGCTTGTTATCTCCCTGAATTGCTGTTCGTCCGAGTTGTTCATGGAGAACTTAAGCGAATCAAGCCCGGCCGCCATGCATTTCCTCAGCCTTTCCGGCGTCGCGAGAGACCCATTGGTAGTCAGAAAGACATAACCGATCCCGCGTTTTTTCGCAAACTCGATGGCTTCCGGAAGCCATTCACACATGAACGATTCGCCGATGTAGAACATGCCAAGTTCTTCTACCCCTGCGTCCACCATTTCACCAACCAGGCGCTGGTAAAGAGTAAAATCCATCTCGCCGCGATCTTTCAGTCGTAGACGGTGGGCGCAGAATCCACAGCGGTAATTGCATTGCGATGTCAACTCGATTTTCACCGCCCGCGGGGCGGGGAGCACGCGGTGCAGATACTTTTCGGGAATTCTGGTTATGGCATCGATTCTCTGTGTGATCATCTAGCGACCCCTTTACGAAATACACTTCCTTGCTTGTTCTTGAATAATATACCCTCGCTCTGTTTCAGAATGAAGGCTTCGAACAAGAGTCTAATCTTTGACCGGCGCTCACGCTTGATCTGGGTCAAATTGATTGATTCTTGCTGAATCCGGCGCATACCAGTCCACCATTCCAATTGAACCTGGTGTAGAGCGGGATAACAATCGAGGGTAGTGACCGCATCAGGACCCGGAATAGGTCTCGAAAATCCGCTGAAGATTTTCCGACAATGCCTCAATCGGTTCAGACCGGTTGAAAAGTTTTTCTCGCGCCGAAATAATGAGTTCTTTCAAATGCAGCCTGAGGCCAACGTCGCCAGCCAATTGCGTCGCTTTTGCGACGTACTCCGCCGGGCTAGCGGCAATCAGTTCTGGCACACCCAGGATCTCCAGCATCGCCATGCTCTGGCGCCCGCGCATGAAGCTCCCGGGCAAGGTGACAATGGGGGCGCCCACGGCGAGCGCGTCGAGCGAGGTGTTCCCGCCGGACCAGTGCAGCGTATCGAGAACGACATCGGCCAGCCCAAGCACGGCCCTGAAGGCGTCTGTGTTGATTTGCGGCAGGAACTTGATCTGGCTGCGCGGGGCGAGCCCCCGGGACGCCATCCCGCGCGTCAGCCGTTGTGCGAATGCCTGGGTAACCTGCGTGCCTGGCGCCGCAAAGAAAACGAGCACAGCTTCGGGATCACGCTCCAGGATATCCAGGTAAAGAGCGTCATTTTCCGGGTGGATCTTGAACAGCGACTGCGGACACAGATAAAGGTGCCGATCTTCCGGGAGGGAAAAATTTGAACGCGCTGGCGTTTGCTGATGTTGTGGCGGCAGAGCATATCGCGTTCCGATACCGGGGAGAGGGATAAGTTGTTCGCAGTAGTGTTGCGCGGCATCGGGCGGTTCCATGTCGCCGCAGGTCAGAAAATAGTCCACGTTGCTGCTGCCGGTAGTCACCGGGTGTCCCCAACCGGCACATTGAATCGGGGCCAGACGCATGTTGGCGAGCAGATAATTGGCGCTGTGCATTCCGATTTCCGGGTAGATCAGAATGTCGAGGTTCTGTTCACGTATGGCCTGGGCCATGTCGCTGGTGTTTTGGCGCAACGTCAGAAAATGTTCGCTGCTTGCGTTAATGGCGGAGGTGAGTTGATCGGATCGCGTGCCGTTGGAAATCACGAAGCGTTCGAACCGTTTAGGGTCAAGTCCCTCGACCCAGTTGCGAAAGTAATGTCCCACCGTGCATTCGTATAGAAAACCGGAAACAAAACCGACGCGAATCCTCCTGTCGCGCGACTTGCGCCGTTTTGCGGGCGCCAACAGATCGGGACGCGCCTGGCCGATCAGCCTCTGCAGCAGTCTCGCATAGTCCTGTTGCAGCCCAAGGTCGTTTTGCCCTTGGTAGGCGAGGAGAAAATTGGTTTGATTTAGGGTGAATACCTGCTCCGCGGGCAATCGCCCCTGGTTTGCTTCTTCGAGGAGTCTGGCGAGATTGTCTGCGTAACGGCTGCGCCACGTGCCCAGTTCCTGCGCATCGGCGTAAATTTGAGGCAGCAGCAGATCATGGCGGATGCGGCGCCCGAGAGCGGGGGCGCGTCCCTGCGCGGGAGCAAGCAACATCAGCGCGGCAGCGGTCTCGCCCAGTTCGCTGAGAACCCAGGCGAGCAGACTGCTGGCGCCTTCGAGTGCAGCATCGATTGCTACAGCGCGCTCAAGGCAGCGGCGCGCCGCACTCAGTTCACGTGACTCGGCGTGAAGCTGTCCCAGAGCAAACCAAAGTGAAGCGTTGCCGGGTTCCAGCGCCACGGCTTGCTGCAGATATTTGGCCGCCAGCCGCGTATCGCCGAGCAGAGAACTGATTTCCGCCAGCGGCCCCAAGGCATCGCGATTTTGCGGGAAGCGTGCAGCATAATCCTCCCACGCTGCGCGCGCCTGCTCGAGGTCGCCAGAGCGTTGCAATACCGTCGCGAGGCCGCTATAGGCCAGCACATAGCCGGGGTCGATCCGGAGCGCTTCCCTGAATGCGGCGTGAGCCTGCACGAATTCGCCGGCCTGCGCGTGCAGTGTCGCCCTGAGATAAAAGAATGGTGCTGTTTTCTCTTTGATCGATGATTCGAGGCGCTCCATCCATAGTTTCGCGGCGCCAAGGTTCCGATCGGCAAGCTCCACCTTCACCATGAAGAACTGCACGTCATGGTCATGCGGATAAAGTTGGGCAAGCCTTGTAGCGCGTGGCCGGGCTTCCGCAACCCTTTTTTCCACCAGGTCAATGTCCACAAGGTGCAGCAGGGCATCGCGATGGTCCGGCGTGACCTGTAAAACGTTTTCCAGCAGTTGCCGTGCCGCAACTAGGTCGCCCTGCCTTGACAAGGCATCAGCCTGCGTGATCTGCGATATCGCCTGTGCCGGAGAGTTCATTTCACTGCCGCGCAACCGCAGCGCGCAATGGCGACAAATACCGCTGCAGGGAATGTTTGATCAGATATACCCCGCCACCACCGCGCGCTTGCCGAAGCGATGCTGCTCATAGCCATCGGCCGGCGGCGCGATGAGTTCGACGCGCGCGAATCCCACCTTCCTCATGATCCACATCAGCGCATCGAGGCTGGGGCAGAGGCAAATGCCGGTCACGCTCATCTCGGGACCGTGCAGCTCCTCGCTTTCGTCGATTACCGTGAAGCTGCCCTGGATCTTCTTCACGTACTGGTACGATCCCCAGTCCATGAAACCGGTTATGCCCGGCGCGATCTGGGTTTCGACCACGCACACCTTGCGCGTCAGCGAGTGCGCAATGCGCAGCGCACCGACGGGATTTTCAACATGATAAATCAACCCGAACAGCAGCGTGACGTCGAACTGCCCGAGCTGGCCCGGATCGAGATTGAACAGATCGGAACGCAGGGTGCGAAGATTATCGAGGCCATAGGCGCGCCCGATCAGCGCGCAATCATCCACGTGTTCCTGACGTGCATCCACGCCCAGCACTTCGCGGCAGCCCATGCGTGCAAGGTGGCTGGCGAAATATCCCTGGTGGCAGGCGATGTCGATGACGCTGAGACCGCCCCAGCCTTTCGCCGCGATGGGCATCAGCGCTTCCATCAGCATCGCAAGGCGCGTGGGATGAATATCTGCGACGTGAGCGGGCGTGCGTGACGGCAGCACTTCGCCGTTGGGCAG
>JADGNO010000093.1 GCA_017883405.1 Occallatibacter sp.
GGAAAGACAACGAACCCGCCGGCATTCGGATATTTGCCCGTACGGGTGGTATCGGGCCCGGATCCTTTGAACGTCATCCCGCAGTTCAGTATCTCGGCAACTTCCAGCCATCCCGTGTTCCATGATCGCACCAGCCCCTTACCCCAGCCGAGCCTGCTCCAGAACATGCTGAACCTGGACGGCGTGACCCCCGGCCGCGTCATGGGCACGCGTACTCTCTGCAGCGACTGCCACAACAGCGACGATAATCGCGAATTCGGCGGCACCGGCGCGAACGGGCCGCATGGATCCAAGTGGTGGCATCTGCTCGAAAGACGATATGAATTCAGCCAGGCTGCCGTTCCGGGCGGCACCGTCATCAACCTATTTCCCAACCCCGATCTGGGCGTGACCGGCCCCTACGCACTGTGCGGTAAATGTCACGACCTGCGGCAGGTGTTGAGCAACTCCAGCTTTTCGCAGCACAGTCGCCACATCAACGATGGCTTCTCCTGCTCAACCTGCCACACCGCTCACGGAATGGGTGCTGCATCAGGTTCCATCAGCGGAGAGCGCCTGGTAAACTTCGATGCCGGAGTGGTTGCTCCCAACCAGAATGCTCCAATCTCCTACAGTCGGGCGAGGAATTCCTGCACTTTGGTCTGTCACAATCATCCGCATTGACCACGCTGCCAACAATCTCCCGCCGCTGAATGAAGCACTGGGTCGAGACCGCCTTCGGGTCCGAAGCGCGGAGTGAAACCCCTCACTGCTATGTGGCTAAAGCCCCTTCCCCTAGTCGCAGGTGCTCCTGTAGATTGGCCAGACTGGACATAAACACAATAAAATAAATGAGTTGACGCTAACGTCGCCCTGGCCGAATTTGGCACCCGGAATGCACCTGAGTCCCTGCGGGTCTCCAGAACTAAGCCGAGGAGTCATAGACGAATGGACAGCGAAGCCAACACCCCACCCCAAGCGACGATTTGGAGCCCGATGCAAGCCTTTGCCATGGCTACAGTCTGCCTGGTGATCGGTTTAGCCGTGGGATATCTTGTGCGGGGATCGGCATCGCCGGCGCCTGCGCCTGCACCGGCAGCCGCAACTGCTGCCACGCAACCTGCTGGGAATCCGCACACCGACCCGGGGCGCATGCCCAGCCTGGACGAGATGAAGAAGATGGCTGATAAGCAGGCCGAGCCGCTTGTGGCCAAACTGAAGGACGACCCCAAGAACGCCACCCTCCTGAACCAGATCGGCACTCTTTACCGCGTCGCCCACCAGTTCCAGGCGGCGAGTGATTACTATGAGAAGGTGCTGGAGATTGACCCCAAGAACGTTGGAGCGCGAACCGATCTGGCATCCTGCCTCTACTATAAGGGTGATGTGGATGGCGCCATCGCGCAACTCAACCAATCCCTGAAGTACGATCCGAACCATGCAGGCACGCTCTTCAATCTCGGGATAATCGAGTGGCAAGGCAAAGGCGACGCCAAAGGCGCCATTGCAAATTGGGAGAAACTGCTGAAAGCCCATCCCGAGTACGAGCGAAAAGAAGCGGTGCAGCAGCTGATCGCGCAGGCTAAAGCACATCCCAAGCTCCCGGCGCAGGCTCGATAAACACCCTGTAGGTGAGGAAGCCTTTGAGACGTATTGGAAGCAATTGGAATCTGAGAAAGGAATCATTGCAGTTCACGTCACCAGCAGGCATGTAAATCTGGTTCCGGTGTTGTTAGGCGCAGCGCAACATTTTCACGCGAAATCGCAGGTAACTTTGAGCCACGGCGAGGGCGTAATTTTTGATAGCCTTTGGTTTCTTATGTCGAAGAGCCCTGACTCCCTGAATATTCCTGGGCTTGAGCCTATTTCCATTCAATATGTCCATGAAGTGGGCCCGCGGCTATGGACGGACGACCGCAGCGACGTATTCCGCCTGATTTACTGAGCATTGCACTCACGTCCCTTCAATCGTAAACACAGGCCATCCGAACTTCCCCCCAGAAGGCGGTAATCGACCACATGATCGCCGAGGCCCAGCAGCAACAAAACACTTGCCAGCTTCGTTCGTCTCTATGAAGAACGCGAACTGGAAATTCGCTTTGACGAATCCTATCTCCGCTGCAAAGCGAAAACGCCGTTCTTCTGAGAGGCTGACACGTCGGACCCCAAACTGACACCATCGACGCACGGACGACGCACGGATTGTTGAAGCCATGCAGCTAAAATCGCCTATTGCGCCACCGCATCAAGCTTGGTTCTCCAACTTCGAGGGCCGTATTTGAGCAGGTGCCCGTGATACAGCAAGTGGTCGAGCATGGCGCTGACAGCGGCTGCATCACGGGCACCTGCTCATAGTGTCGCATCACGATCTCCAGCAATTCTTCAGCGGCCATGAGGGGCAGCTTACCCATTCCCAGATCATCGATGAATCAGCAGCGGCAGCGTTTCCAGCTTCTCCGGCCTCCAGCTGTAGCTGCTGGTATGCCGCGGGTCACGTAAACCGTAAACGTGGATTAGGTGGAGCAGAACAGCGTGCACGTGGTTGAGTTCCACACCGATACGGCCATTATTGCGCCGCAACGCCGTAGCAGTTTTCTAATCTTGACCCGATGCTTTACGCTACCATATGTAGCAGGCTCTCGAGGAATTAAGTGCGCCAACTTTCCGAGCCTGGATCGCAACTTCTGCATGAAACAGGTCACAGACGAAAGTGCGTCTCCCTTTGAGCGATTGATTGGCAATCTGCGGCAGAAACCAGTCCTGCTGGGCGCACTGCTCGTACTCGCCACTCTGCTGTTGTATGGTCGTGTCGCGCATCATGAGTTCCTGGTTTATTTCGATGACGACTTCTATGTCACCAAGAATATTCATGTAAGCACAGGTTTGCATCTCGGCAACGTCGTGTGGGCTTTTACCAGTTTCTACCAGGCGAACTGGCATCCGTTCACGTGGCTCTCCCACATGACCGATTGTCAACTGTTTGGCCTAAGTTCAGGATTTCATCACTTCGTCAATGTGATACTGCATGCAGTCAACGTTCTGCTGTTGTTCTGGCTGCTGCAAAAGTCCACCGGCGCAGTGTGGCGCAGCTTTCTGGTGGCCGCGCTTTTCGCGGTGCACCCGCTGAACGTGGAAACTGTCGCCTGGGTGGCGGAAAGAAAGAGCCTGCTTAGTGCCCTCTTTTCCTTACTCACGATCGCTGCTTACGGCTGGTACGTCCGGCGGCCCGACTGGAAGAAGTACCTGGTCGTCGTCAGCGCCTTTGCGCTGGCGCTGATGTCCAAGCCCATGGCCGTGAGCCTCCCGCTTGTCTTGTTGCTTCTCGACTACTGGCCCTTGGAACGGTACGCGGATCTCCCATTTCGGCGTAGGTGGTTGCGGCTGTCGATGGAGAAGCTGCCACTGTTATTGCTGAGCGCAGCGAGTTCCGCGGTAACGATAGTCGCACAGCGTTCGGTCGGTGCTGTGGCAGACGCATCTGAACTGCCGTTCTCCCTGCGTCTGGAAAATGCAGCCGTGTCCTACGTCACCTACATCGGGAAGATGCTTTGGCCTGCCAAGCTGGCCGTGTTTTACCCCCACCCGTGGCACTCCTTGCCTTGGCCTGAGGTCGTCGCATCGACAGTTATCCTGGCAGGTATCACCATGGCGGTGTTGTACTTTCACCGCGCTCGCTATCTTGTGATGGGCTGGTTTCTCTTTGTCACAACGCTGATTCCAGTAATCGGAATTGTTCAGGTCGGCCGCCAAGCCATAGCTGACCGTTACGCCTACGTTCCCTGCATCGGCCTTTTTATCATCATCGCGTGGGGCTTAAGCAGCATGGTCCACGCGACCGCTCTCCCTCAGGTGGTGCCCGCGGTGGCTGCACTGTGCCTGGTCCTGGCATTAGCGGCTGCCAATAGCCGCTATTTGGCGCACTGGCAGAATGGCGTGACGTTGTTTACGCAGGCGCGTATGGTTGCAGGTCAACCGGATTTTATAATCGAGGAGGGTCTTGCGGAGTCCCTGGTTTCCGCAGGCCGGCGTGACGAGGCCCTTCCGCACTACCGAGAAGCGTGCGCATTACGTCCGAATTACGCACGCTGTCATTACAAAATGGCAGAGCTCTTGTTTGGTCGGGGCCAACTTCGGGACGCCCTGGACGAGTATCAACTCGTGGAAAGTCATACCGACAGCAAGGACATCGCGCTCTTATGCCTGATCGGTTCTGGCGAAATACTGTTGGTCCTCGGTGATTACGAAACTGCGGAGATGAAATTCGCGGCGGCGCTGCAGATCGATCCCAATAACAGCACGGCGTTACTGCTGCTCCAACAGGCGGTCAATCAAAAGAGCGGCAAGAAATCGAACGGTATCTCTCGAAGGGAGCCTTCGATTGCAGGACGGTAACTTGGTGCAAAGCCATGAATGAACCCCGCAGACCTCACTGCGGCCAGCCGTGGCGGCGACTCTTTCGCTGGCACTTTGTCGTCTTGTTGGCCGTCATCGCGTTCTTTGGAGCGATCCGCTGGCGCCTGCTAGACATGCCTTTGGAACGCGATGAGGGCGAGTACGCCTACGCCGGCCAACTCATCTTGCAGGGTATTCCTCCCTACAAACTGGCCTACAACATGAAGTTGCCGGGGACCTATGTGGCCTATGCGGCGATCCTAGCGGTATTTGGGCAGACGGTCCGCGGAATCCATCTTGGGCTCCTACTGGTCAACGCCGTCTCGGTA
>JADGNO010000094.1 GCA_017883405.1 Occallatibacter sp.
AGATTGGCGCCATGACCACGCTTACTGAAATTGCGAATCACCCGGTGATCAAGTCACAATACGGATTGCTCTCCCAGGCCGTTGAGTTGGTTGCCTCGCCGCAAATCCGCAATCAGGGCACCCTCGGTGGCAACGTGTCGCAGGACGCCCGCTGCTGGTATTACCGCGACGGCTGGCCCTGCTATCGCGCAGGCGGCAACATTTGCTATGCCGACACGCCGGTAGGCCGCAATCGCGAGCACGCCATCTTCGGCGCCAATCGCTGTGTGGCCGTCCATCCTTCTGACGCCGCCCCCGCGCTCATTGCGCTTGACGCGAAGTTCGTCATCCAAACGCCTAAAGGCGAGCGCACTGTGGATGCGGAAGATTATTTCCTCGGACCAGATATCGATATCACGCGCTTGAATATTCTTCAGTCCGGAGACCTTCTCACCGCCATTCGGATACCATCCGCGTGGTCGGGCGCGAAGTTCTATTTTGAAAAAGTGCGCGACCGCAACGTTTGGGACTTTGCTCTGATGAATGTGGCTTCAGCGATGGTGGTGTCGGGTGGCAATATCGACCGCATCCGCATCGCCGTTAGCGCCGTGGCTCCCAAGCCGATGCGCTTGAGGGCAGTGGAAGATGCCGTTCGCGGCAAGCCGGCAGACGCAACAACCGGCACAATGGCCGGGAACCTCGCTGTCCAGGGCGCTGTTCCACTGCAGTTCAACGCGTACAAGATTCCGTTGATGAGAAACCTGGTGAAGCGCGCCATTGGCGGCGTGCAGGAGGCAACATGGACTTCATAACCTGGGCAATCAGTCCGTGGGGAAGATCCGTTCCCATCCATATAGCGTGGTACCTGATATGGGTTGCGGTGATTGCGGGATTGCTCTTCATGATTGTCCACGCACTCTACGTGGCCATCTTTGCCGCGCCCAAGAAGTTTACGAAAAACGATTCACCCGCAGTCTTGGCCGCTGTTCCCGAACGAGTTCCAAGGCACTCCCTGGTCGCGCGCGCCTTTCACTGGCTCATGGCCATCTCGATGTTCGCGCTGCTGATTACGGCGTTCCTTCCCAAGGTGGGCATCAAGTTCGATTGGGTGACGTACCACTGGATCGCTGGGCTGGTGCTCACCGCGTCCATCATCTTCCACATCATTCACGCCTCTTTCTTCCTGGACTTCTGGTCCATCTGGCCTGACAAGATTGATCTGCGTGACGCCAAAAGAAGGCTGCTGCGGTCGATAGGCAAGGAAGCGCCGCCGCCCGATCGATTTGCAAAATATCCGTTGGAGAACAAGTTATATCACGCCGTGATTTTGCTGTCCGGATTGGCAGTGATCGTGACTGGCGTGTTCATGATGAAGCGCGTCAACACCGCCGGCATCTTTACGCGCAATCCGTATCTGTTCGGCGACATGACCTGGGGCATGATGTACGTGCTCCACGGGCTGGCGGGTGTCGGTCTGATCGCATTGATTATGGTTCATGTGTATTTCGGAATTCGGCCGGAGAAGCTTCCGATTACCAAGTCGATGATCTTCGGTTACATGAGCCGCGATTTCTATCTCGAAGAACACGATCCAAAGCGATGGGCAGTCGAAGAGTCATCGCCACCTCAGAAAGGGTATGCACCAAGCGATGCAGACTGACATTCAGGAACGTTGCAACACAATTGAGGCGTGCTACGAATTCACGCTTTCCTATGCTGCACAGGGACTTCCCAGCGATGAGGGTGCCCCATCGGGCAAGCAGCTCCGCGAGCACCTGACTCGCGCTGCCGAAGCGTTGCGCGGTATTGATGCGAGCTGCTCGGCGGCAGTAAAGCAGGAGCAACTCACGCCGGCAGACAAATATCAGGCGTTTTTCGCTGTGCTGGCGCGGGATGCGCAGAGCTCGCTGGTAGCCATCGAACTGGTTTTGGCCCAGCCCGCCATCAGCTCCCAGTTAATCGACAATCTGAACGCATCCTTGCACCTTCGCGCTCTGCTCACGGATTTGTTTCTGATCACTGAGATTCTCGAACTGCGGCAATCGCAGCCAAAGGCGATGGCGTCCAATTGATCGGATGTTTCGCAGTTATCGCATAGGTGTTCCGGATGTACTCGCCCCAGGTTCTCGATCACTTCGAGCATCCGCGTAATGCCGGAACAGTTGCCAATCCGGATGCAACCGTGCAGATTGAAAATCCAGCATGTGGCGATGTTCTGAAGCTGACGCTCAAACTCTCCGGCGATCGCATCGAAGAAATCCGTTTCCTTGCCAAAGGGTGTGTCTGCTCCATGGCCTGCGGCTCCGCGCTCACTGAGCTCGTTCGGGGCAAGACGATCGAGCAGGCAAGGGAACTGGAAAAGGAATCGCTGGTCCGGGCCGTAGGCGGTTTGCCTCCCGCTTCCGCACACGCAAGCCACCTGGCGATGGACGCCCTCGCAGCCGCACTGAGCCAACTTACAGCCAAAATCTAGTGGTGTCCGCCACACAGATGGTCGTTTATGTTTTGAAAGGGCACGACTTCAGTCGTGCCGCAAATGGGCTGGAATGGGCGGGGCTTTAGCCTCTGAGGGAAGGTTTCAGGCAATTCGATGTGAACTCGGAGCCGTTTAAAAATGACTCTATTTGCGGCGGCCTACACTAGTGTGGCTTCGAGCCGGCAGCTAAAAGCGCAGCATACTCTTCCGGCGTATTCACATCCACGCACACAAAGGAATCCGGGACAGGCACGGCCTCGATCAGTTGCGCATGTGCGCGCTTGATCTCTCTTGCATTGCTGGTGACGGGGGCCGCCAGAAACGCATCGATCAACGCGCGGCTCGCCAGTAGCGGATGCCCACGTCTGCCGTTACTCTCCGGGGCCACGCCCCATTTCCCAAGTGCGAGCGCCCGATCGAACGAAGTGCTCAGCTTTTCCATGCTGGCCGCGCACAGCGGAGGGCAGTCCACCAGGGTGATCATCGCCGCATCGCAGCCGCGCGCCAGCACTTCGTGCAAGCCTACCTGCAGCGAACTGAATTGTCCCCGGTCTGGGTCAGGGTTTCGCACCATCGATGAGCCGTTCGCGGCAACCACAGGAGCGATCTTGTCTGCGTTTCTTCCGGCGACGACGACGATGGCTTCAGTAAACGGCTTCAGCGCAAGGATCGCCGCGGAGAGCAGTGTTTCGCCATTAGAGCAATTTGAGCCGGATGCGGCAGGCGGCCACGGAAGCAGCGCTTTGTCTCTGCCCATGCGGGTGGATGTGCCCGCCGAGAGAATTACGCCGCACATTCTGTAGAGCCTGTCCATGGGGAAACAATAGCAGAATGGAGGAGGAACTTAGCTTAGCTTTTCAGCACCGCTGCAAGAGTCCTTGGCTTCTATTGCGGTATCGCCAGCTATGGCATCCATC